>JBCBDK010000675.1:0-2241 GCA_038529675.1 Actinomycetota bacterium | reverse complement strand
GCAAAGAGATCGGAGCAGAACAGCACGTCGGGGGCCTCTGACATGGGTGCGAGTGTGGCATGAGCCGATGCGTCCCTCGCGGCCGGACACCCGCTGGCCGTGACTACCTTGAGCCAGATGACCGGGAGAGGACCATCACGCCGGACGTTCGCGAACGCGACGCTGGCGGGTGCGCTTGCACTCGGCGTCGTCGCGGTCACCGACGCCGTCGGTGGCGTGCCGACGTCACTCGCCGTCGACGCCGCCACCGAGGAGTGCACCGACGCGCCGGTGGTCGCGGCACCTCCGGTCCCCCAGCTCAGTTCGTTCACCGGTCAGACGCCTCGCCGCCTCGTCGACACGCGCGACGGTACCGGCGGTGTCGACGGCCCGGTCGGGGCCGAGTGCTACCTCCGCATCGACGTGGACGCTGCCGGGATCCCGGCCGAAGCCGGCGCGCTCGCCCTGTCGATCACTGCGCTCGGCGACGAAGCCGGCTTCCAACAGGTGTTTCCGTGCGACGACGGCCGCGGCGAGGTCTCGAACGTCAACAACCGTGTCGGCGCGTTCCCCACACCGAACCTGGTCGTCGGCCTGCCCGACGACGATCGCGAGCTGTGCGTGTGGACGCTGTTCGAGGCGGACCTGCTCGTCGACGTGTCGGGCTGGTGGACCGAGGAAGGCCCGGAGCGATTCCGTGCGGTCGACCCCGTCCGCGTGGACGACAGCCGCGAGGGATCGGGTCTCGCACCAGGGGGCGACACGCCGCGTCCGATCGACCTGAGCGGCTTCGTGCCCGCCGGCACCACCTCGATCGTCGCCAACCTGACCGTCACCGAGCCGACCGAGGACGGCTTCATGGTGATCTTCCCGTGTGGCACGGATGCGCCGACCGCCTCGAACCTCAACTTCCGAGCGAACGAGAGCCGTGCGGTCAGCGTGGTCGTCGGGCTCGATGGCGACCGCAAGGTGTGCACGTCGTCGAACACCGAGCACCACGTGATCCTCGACCTCGCCGGCTACTACGGCCCAGCGCCCCAGTTCGGGCCCGCCGCCGAGTTCCGCCCCGAGCCGGGTCGGCGACTCGCCGACAGCCGCGACGGCACCGGCGGTTGGTCGACGCCCCTCGCCGCACTCGAGACCCGTCGTCTCGACGTGGCGAGCCTGCTCCCCGACGGCCAGCAGGCGACCGGCCTGGTCCTGAACGTCACCGTCACCGAGCCGGTCGCTCCCGGGTTCCTGCGGGTCACCGGCTGCAACAGCACCGACACCGAGGTGTCGTCGGTCAACTTCTCGCAGGCAAACCAGGTCGCGTCGAACCTCGTCGTCGTCGACCTCGCCGACTCGCCGGCGATCTGCGTGTTCAGCCTGGTGCGCGCCGACGTGATCGTCGACCTGTTCGGCGTCCTCCGCGCCGAGTCCGACGAGATGCTGGCCGAGCGCATCGGCGTCTCCGACGTCACGTGGCCGAGGTACCGGCCGAGTGGTGAGAACTACGTCACCGAGTGCTCGGACACGGTCACGCTCGACCTCGACCTGTTGACCGGCGTGCGTGCGCGGGTGAACGGGCTGTCGATCCAGTCCGGAGAGCTCGACATCAGCCTCGCCTCGCCCGACGAGCTCATCCGGCTCGAACTTCGTCGCGGCTCGACGGTGCAGCGCACACACCTGCGCTGCGTCCCCGACGACTTCCGTCGCCTCGATGTGTTCGCGACCGATGACCGCGATCCCGCCTGGTACCTCACGCTGGTGCCTGGCAACGGCGTTGCGCCGACCCGAGCAGTGATCCTCGACGAGTACGGCGGTCCGATCTGGTGGGCCGACTCGCCCGGCCCGGGTGTCGCCGTGTTCGAACGCAGCGCATCCGGCAATCTCATCGCGGTGCCGATCCGCGGCTCGCGGTTCAGCATCGACCCCGACCGGGGCAACACCGAGCACCGGCTCGACGGTTCGCTCGTCGCCGAGTTCGTGAGCGTCGACACGCCGACACCGCCGACCGGCGCAGCGACGGACAACCCGACCGACCATCACGACCACGTCGAGTTGCCCGGCGGAGGTGCGGCGCTCATCTCGTACCCCACGTACGACGGTGTCGACCTGAGCGCACTCGGCACCGGCTTCGACGGCGACGAGCTCATCACTGACAACCTGATCCAGGAGATCGACGCGAACGGCGACCTGGTGTGGGAGTGGCGAATGAGCGACCACTTCGCGTTCTCTCCGGGCCCCGGCGGGGGCACGAACCTGACCCTGACCGCCGAT
>JBCBDK010000674.1:0-2244 GCA_038529675.1 Actinomycetota bacterium | reverse complement strand
TCCTCCTCGACATCGAGACAGCCGGCAGCGTTGCGATAACCGGCGACCGATCCTCAACGCTCGGACTCGGGCGATCCATGGTCCTCGAACTCGCCACGTACCCGCTCGGCGTGTCGATGGACGTCAGCCTCGTCGGCATCGAACTCGACGCCACCGAACACTGCGACCGGGTGTGGACGAACACGACGCTTGAACGGGCGGTCGACGTCGCAGGACGTCGACGGGCGACTCGCAGCGGAGGCGAGGAGATCGCTGCGGCACGCGCACAACTGTCGGAGGACGACGGTGCCCACGATCCCAGCGTCATCGTGGTCGACGTTGAACACGTCAGCGACAGTCAGCAACCGCTTCTCGATGAGCTGCTCGAACTCTGCACCCCGTCGAGCGGAACCGCCGTCGTCCTCATCGGGGACCATCGTGCTGCGACGGAGAGGATCATCGTCGATGCGGACGGATCAGCCCTGTGGTCCGGCGTCGATCTCCGGGCGCCGAACGTCACCGAAGCGGCCGCCACCGAAATCGCCGAACTCCTTGAACACATCGACGAACCCAGCAAGGAACTCGTCGAAGCCGACGACTTCATGAGCGCCCTCCTCGAACCCGCCGGAGACGACAGTGCGACGGCGGACGCTGTTGGCTCCGCCGATGACGAGTACGAGGTGCCTGCCTACGACGTACTGCTGCGCCTCATGGGCGAGCCGCGCGCCGAAGGCATCGAGCTGTCCGCCGACCAGACCGAACTGCTCGCTCTACTCACGTGCCTCCGACATCGCGCTGAGATCCACATCGGACTCGTCCATGACGCCGTTGCGCCAGAGCGCGCCCGCAAGACGATCGAGAACCGAATGTCGAAGCTCCGCAAGGCGCTTGGCGACGGGAGCGACGGCTACGAGCTTCTCCCGGAGGCCGCACCGGGACGAAGCGGCCGCAGCCACTACCTCGTCAGCCCGCTCGTGCTCACCGACGTCGACCTCCTCGAACACCGACTCCACGCGTCGAAGTGGCTGTCGTCAGGCGACGCACTCGAAGTCCTTCGCAAAGGCCTCGACCTCATGAGAGGCCCACTCCTTCGCTCACGACGCGGGTTCGACTTCTGGCCCCACAGCGAGGGCGTGATCGTCGCCGCGACGAACGTGATCCAGAACTACGCGTGCCGCCTCGTCGAACTCGCCGCCGAAGCGGAAGACGCTGCACTCGTCCTCGAGACCACCCAGACCGTCAGCTGCGTGCTCGACAATCCGCTCGCCGAGTGTCCCATCCGCCAAGCCGAGCAGGCGTACGCCGAGGCCAGCGGCAACGAGGAACTGTTGGCCTCGGTCGAGCGCGCCCGCCGGAAGCTGCTGGAGCACATCGACAACGACGACACCTTCGCCGAGGCCGGCTGACGCCGACACCATCGCCATTGCGACTCGACCCATTCGGTGCTGATCGCACCCTCCCGAAACCGAACACCGCCGACGAGGCAACCGATCATGACCGAACACGACCCTGAATGGTCCCGACACCACACCACCCGCGCCGGCGAGGACTTCTGCGACGCGCTTTGGCTCGACGGCTTTGACCACCAGTCCGTGTGGGGCTACGACACCGGCGTCAACTCCTTCTTTGCTCAGGTCTGGCGGAACGGATCAACGTCCGCCGAGCCAGACCTCTGGCTCACGCCGCCTGCGTTCTGGACTTCTTGGCCCCACTCACTGATACCGCTCGTCGTCGACTTCACGGATCTCCCGGCGCTGGATGTAGTCCGGGCAATGGGCCTCGCTCGACCGAACCCACACCTCGACGAGGAAGAGGCTCTCTTCGAGAGGCGGGCGCGCCTCGCACGAGACGCCGGGCACCCCTACGTCGACGGTCAGCTGAGCGCCCTCGACTGGGTCCTCGGCCGGGCTGCGAACGCGCCTTCGTCCCGTAGAGGGATCTGTGGCACCTCGCGTCCATCTGCCCAGGAGGTCGACGCCGAGGCAGCTCATGCAACCGGTGCTGCGCTCTTGGCTGGCGGCGCCTCGGGACTGATCGGCGTAGAGGAGGCCCTGTTGTACTCGATGAAGCATTGAGTTGGACGTATGCGGCGTTGCCACTAGCTGTAGCGGTGGCGAACCGTGTCGCGGGGCGCCACAGCGTACGGCGCACCTACGCGTCGGAACAGCCCGGGCTCGAGCGTGCGAGACTTCACCCGATGCAACGAACGGGGCGAGGATCGTGAAGCCGGCCGTTCACGCCAGGTTGGCTACGGCTGACCTCGAC
>JBCBDK010000673.1:0-2244 GCA_038529675.1 Actinomycetota bacterium | reverse complement strand
CTCTGCGGGGTCGATGTCGAGGCCCCGGTCGGACACGAGCCGCCCGTCGAGCATCGGGTACTCGTCGGCGTGGCGGAGCGAGACGAGTTCGTGGGAGACGGTCAGATCCGGAAAGTCGAACGCGGCGACCCGGCGGGTGAGGTCGATGGCGTCGTCACGGGCCCGGTCGAGCGGGTCGGCGAGCTGCGCGAGCTCGTCGTCGGTCGGGAGCCGATGGAATCCGCCGAGGCGCACGTTGATCGGATGGATCGGACGTCCGCCGAGCACCTCCACGATCCTGTTGCCGAGCTGCTTGAGGCGCAGGATCTGCTCGACCAGGGCGCGGTCTCGCCCCGCGAGTTCGATGCCCGACTCGACGCCGAGGAAGTCAGGAGCGTGGAGAAAGCCGATGTGCAACACGTGGCTCTCGATCCACTCCCCCGCGTAGAGCAGTCGACGGAGAGATCGGAGCGGCCCGTCAACGGTGACGCCGGCGATCGACTCGAGCGCGTTGATCGCGGACATCTGGTACGCCACCGGGCAGATGCCGCAGATGCGGGCGGTCACGTCGATCGGCTCTTCGAACCCGCGTCCGCGGAGGAGTGATTCGAAGAATCGCGGTGGTTCGTAGATCTCGAGTCGGAGGTCGGTGATCACGCCGTCGTCGACCGCGAGATGCAGTGCGCCCTCGCCCTCGACCCTCGTGATCGTCGGGATGTGGACGTCGATCGATCGCTCGGTCATGGCAGCCGCTCCTCTCGTTCGTCGGCGGCGGCTCGCTCGGCGGCGTCGCGGAACGCCGGCGACCAGCCGCTGACGCCCCGCCACAGCCGTCGACGCGTCGCGGCATCGACACCCAGGTCCACGAAGCGGCGATCGAGCGACGTCGTTGCCGCGCTTTCTGCGGGCCCGAAGCACCCGAAGCAGCCGCGGGCGTATGACGGGCACAGCGCGCTGCAACCCGATCGTGTGACCGGCCCGAGGCAGGGTTCACCGCCCGCCACCATCACGCAGGTGACGCCGCTCGCCTTGCACTCGGTGCAGACCGACGTCGTCGGGATCCTGGCCGGCCGACCGGACACGTAGGCGGTGATGAGCTCCACGAGCTGGCCTCGATCGATGGGGCAGCCGCGGAGTTCGGCATCGACCTCGACGTGATCGGCGACCGGCGTCGAGGTCGCCAACGTCGCCACGTACTCCGGGTGGGCATACACGACGGACGCGACCTCCGCCACGTCGGCGCCGTTGCGCAGCGCCTGGATCCCGCCGGCGGTCGCACATGCTCCGATGGTCACCAGCGTGGTCGACTCGGCCCGGATCTGGCGGATCCGCTCGGCGTCAGCGGGGGTCGAGATCGACCCCTCGACGAGCGACAGATCGTATGGCCCCTCGGTGCGGGCCGAGGTCGCCTCGGCGAAGTCGGCGATCTCCACCGCTTCCGCGATGTCGAGCAGCTCGCGTTCGCAGTCGAGCAGCGACAACTGACATCCGTCGCACGAGGCGAACTTCCACACGGCGAGCTTCGGGCGCCGCGTGGGCCGCGGCAGCACGACCGGCCGGCTCACAGCTCACCTCGATCGAGCAGGTCGCCGAGCCGCTCGACGTTGACGACGGGCCCGTCACGGCAGACGATCAACGGCCCGAGCTGGCAGTGTCCGCACCAACCGGTTCCACACTGCATGTTCCGCTCGAGCGTCACCTCGATGTCGCCGGCGGCGACGCCGAGCGCCCCGAGTTCGGCGATCGTCGCTCGCATCATCACGTCGGGCCCACACACGTAGGCGGCCGTGTGGAGCGGATCGCGGACTGCGTCCACGAGCAGATCGGTGACGATCCCCGTCGTCCCCGTCCACGACGAACCGTCGGGGACCGCGTCGACGATCGTCCGGACCACCACGCCGCGGCCGCGTAGGTCGTCGAGCCACGGCCGGAAGATGATCGACGCGGGATCGCGTGCACCGACCACGACGGTGACCGTGGTCGGTGTGCGGTCGGGCGACGAGCCATCGGGCGATGCCAACACCTCGATCGCCGATCGCAACGGGGCGAGGCCGATGCCGCCGGCGACGAACAGCACGTGGCGGCCCGTCGCCCGGTCGAGATCCCAGGGAACGCCGAAGGGCCCGCGGACGGTGATGACGTCGCCCACCGAGCGATCGGCGAGCGCCCGGGTCACCGCGCCTGCGCGACGCAACGTGTAGGCGTAGGCGATGCGGTCTCCCGGGTGGGAGCTGATCGAGATGGGCACCTCGCCGAGGCCGACGA
>JBCBDK010000672.1:0-2265 GCA_038529675.1 Actinomycetota bacterium | reverse complement strand
CCCGCGTCCGGCTTCGCCTCGCCCCGCGCGCCGCCTGGATCATCGATCGCTACCCCCACGATCTCGTCGAGCCGGTCGAACCGACGCCAGGGTCGCTGCGGTCCGGCGCGTCCGGCGAGCCGCTGGTCGACGTGGTCCTGCCGGTGGCGAGCGATCGCTGGTTGGCGAGGTTGCTCGTGCGCCTGGGCCCTGACGCCACCGTGGTCGAACCGGCTGCGCTCGGCTCACTCGGCGCGGAACTCGCGTCGACGATGCTCGACCGCTACCGCTGATGCACGCGGTGCCGGCGGCGCCGTTTCGGCTGACGCCCGGTGTCGACGAGGAACGGCACGAGGTCGCCGGGGGTCTCGATGTCGTGCTCGGCGAGGAGATGGGGGAGCACGCGTGCGGTCGCCTCGGCATCGGCCAGGGCATCGTGTGCCCGGTCGAGTGGTACGTCGTATCGCTCGGCGAGGTCGCCCAGTCGGTGTGAGCGTTCGCGTTCGGGGTCGAGCCGCCGCGACATCCGCAGTGTGCACAACGGTGTCGCCGCAGCGGCGCGTAGCGGGTCGTCGGGCGGTCGCCGGCGACTCGCCCGGGCGAGGAATCCGCCGTCGAAGCGGGCGTTGTGGGCGGTGAGCAGGGCGCCGTCGACCCGCCGCCCCAACTCGTCGAGCGTGGGCTGCAGGCGCGGCGCGTCACGCAACGACCCCCGCGTCAGGCCGTGCACGTGTGTGGGGCCGACGCGGCCGTACGGCCATCGGAGCGCGACCAGCGACGACCACCGATCGTGGATCTGTCCGTCGGCGTCGACGAGGACGAGGCCGATCTGCAGGATCCGATGCCGGCGCGTGGAGAACCCCGAGGTCTCGAGATCGACGACAGCGAAGCGGGGGAGCGCCACGCGGCCCACCATAGACACGGGGTGTCGCAGTGGAACTGCGTCGAACCGGGGCGCTGTTGGCGTCGGGTGTCGGCCTGCGGAGCGTCGGCCGACGACTCAGCTCGCGGCGCGGTGGTCGCGGGCGCGGATGCCGATCGGGGCGGCGATGGTGAAGCCGAGCAGATGTCGTTGTTCCTCGGACTCGCCCGCCCAGTACCCGTACTCGTGGTGCTCGCGGGCGAACGTGCGACAGTCGGAGCGGACGGGGCAGGCGGTGCAGAGTCGAGCGGCCTTGGCCTCGCGACGCGTACGGGCCTGCGGTCGTTCGGCCTTCGGTGGGAAGAACAGCTCGGTCCGACCCCGGCAGTTCGCCTGCTCGCGCCAGTCGTGGCTGGTCGGGGTCTGCTCGTCGAACCGTGCTGCCAGCGTCATCGCCCTGCCTCTCGATCGGTGCGGCGGTGACCGGAGGGGTTGGACCACCGCCGCGTTGCATTCAACACTAAATGGTTTGGTGCAACCGCACAACGGCGATGAGCAGGTGTGATGCAGCGAACGCCGCGTCAGAGGAGTTCGGCGGCCAAGCTCGCGACGTCGCTGCGCTCACAGGCGGTCAACGTGATGTGGCCGAAGCAGCGCTGGTCGGCGAACGCGCTCGCCAGGACGGACAGGGCGTTGTTCGCCTCGCCGAGATAGGGCGCGTCGATCTGGCTCGTGTCGCCGGTGAAGACGACCTTCGTGCCGTCGCCGACCCTGGTGAGGATCGTGCGGAGGGTGGTCGGCTCGAGGTTCTGAGCTTCGTCGATCAGGACGATCTGGCGGTGCAGTGAACGGCCGCGCAGAAAGGTCACCGACTCGAGGCTGAGCTGGCCCCGTTCGGTGAGTTCCTCGATCAGATTGCGAGCATCGTGGGAGTTGCCCTGGTCGGTGAGCGCGACGATCGCGTCGTGGATGGCCGACATCCACGGGTCGAGCTTCTCGTCGAGTCCGCCGGGGAGGAAACCCACGTCGGCCCGCCCGACCGGCACGAGCGGCCGATAGACGGCGAGGCGTTCGTACCGCCGCTGCTCCACGACGAGTTCGAGTCCGGCCGCGATCGCGAGCAGTGTTTTGCCGGTGCCGGCGCGGCCGTCGAGCGCGATCACCGAGATGTCGGGGTCGAGGAGCAACTCGAGCGCGAACCGCTGCTCCTTGTTGCGCGGGCGGAGCCCCCACGGCTCGGGTGCCTGGTGGGGGAGGAGGACGAACTCGTCGTCGACCGCACGCGCCAGCGCCGACTGCGAGCCTGACCGCAGTACGGCGAACTCGTTCTGGCGTGGCCGTTCGTCGGCCTCGACGACGGCGTCCATGGCGACGGCCCCGGCCGCGTAGAGGCAGTCGACGTTCTCGTAGCGGGTGTCGATCGT
>JBCBDK010000671.1:0-2266 GCA_038529675.1 Actinomycetota bacterium | reverse complement strand
ATGCGGGTCGACCGCACGAGTTCGACCACCTTCGCAGACCAATTCGGGTCGGCCGCCCCATCGCCGGTCACCGCGTGCCGGGCGACGATTGCACCCTCGTCGTCGGCCGACTGGTAATCGACTGCCACGCGACACACGCGGTCGTACACCGCGCCGGAGATGCGCGCCGTGCCGACCGCGTCGAACGGGTTCATCGCGGCGACCAACCGGAACCCGTCAGCCGCATCGATACGCCCGAAGCGCGGGACGTGCAGCTCGCGTTCGCTCATCACGGTGATGAGCACGTTCAGGGTCTCCTCGGGCACGCGGTTGAGCTCCTCGACGTAGAGCAGCGATCCGTCGCGCAACGCCCGCACCAACGGACCGGCGACGAACACGTCGGGGTCGTACCCGTCGTCGAGCACCCGTGCCGGGTCGAAGTGGCCGACGAGCCGTGCCGGCGTGAGCTCGGCATTGCCCTCGACGAACTCGAAGCCGACGCCGAGCTGCTCGGCCATCGCCCGCAGCAGTGTCGACTTGCCGGTGCCCGGCGGCCCTTCGACGAGAATGTGACGATCCGCAGCAACGGCGGCCGACACGAGTTCGATCTCGCGTTCTCGCCCGACGAGGTCGTCGCGCAGTCGGCCGACGAGTGACCGGAGTGCGTCGGCGTCGATCATCCGACGAACTCGTGGAGGACGACACCACGCAGGTTCGTTCCGTCACGCATGGCCTCGTAGCCGACGTTGATGTCGCCCAACGGATACGTGTTGGTCACGAGTTCGTCGAGCTTGATCTGACCGGCGCGGTACATGTCGAGCAGACGGGGAATGTCGACGCGCGGGTTGAGCGACCCGAAGATCGTTCCCTTGACCTCCTTGTTCCACATCGCGACCTCGAACAGGTTGATCGACGATTCGGTCTGCGTCATCGGAGCGATCGCAGTGACGACGATCGTGCCACCCTTGCCCGCCAGGCTGACACCGAGCTGCATCAGGTCGCCGTGGAGGACGCCCGGCGTCATGACGACCACCTCGGCCATGTGCCCGTGGGTCATCTCGGTGACCGCAGGCATCGCCTCCTCCATCGACGAGAACGTGTGGGTGGCACCGAACTCCATCGCCTGCTCTCGTTTGAACTCGATCGGGTCGACGGCGATCACACGCTTCGCTCCGGCGATCTTCGCTCCCTGCACCGCGTTGACGCCGATGCCACCGATCCCGACGATCACGACCGTGTCGCCGAACTGCACGCCGCCGCGCTCGGCAGCCGAACCGACGCCCGTCGCGACGCCGCACGACACGAGCGCGACCGATGTGAGCGGCAGGTCTGCGTCGACCTTGATCACCTGCGTCTCGGCGACGCACGTGAACTCGGCGAACGTGCCGAGCTTGGCCAACAGGTTGAGGTCGGTTCCGGCGGCGGCACCGCTCACGAGGCGGTGTCGCGACGTGCCGTCGGTGATCATCCCCGGCAGGAACGTGCCACCGCCCTGGTCGCACAGGTTCTGCTGGCCACGCGAGCAGTAGCGGCAGGTGCCGCACGACGGAATGAACGACGCCGACACGTGGTCGCCGACGTCCACGCTCGTGACGCCCGGCCCGACTGCGGCGACGACACCGGCACCCTCGTGCCCGCCGATGACGGGGAAGATGGTGCCGTTCAACTCGGGCGGAAGGATCTCCGGCGGCGGCACCATGTCGCCGGTCAACACGTGTTCGTCGGAGTGGCAAAGCCCCGCGGCCTTCCATTCGACGAGCACCTCACCGACCTTCGGGTCGTCGACGTCGATCTCCTCGATCGTCCAGTCACCCCCGACCCCGTGAGCGACGGCAGCACGACACGTTCTCGATGCCATGGCCGCAAGGTAGTTCGGCACGCGGCCGCCGCATCCATCGTGTGGGTCGCATCGAGTCGACCGACCGGGCCGGTCGGACCGGGAGTCGTCGATGAGCGGCAGTACACTGACAGATGATGGGGCGGGTCGTGGCGGTTGTCTGCATGTTCCTGATGCCGTTCGTGCTCGGAGGAACCGATGCCGGAGGTCGAAGCGGTGACATCGCAGCGCCTGCGAACGCCACCGTTCGGGCCGATCGGGAAGCTGCACAGGTCCTCGCCGACCGCGGAGCGTGTGGCTTCGGTTTGTCTGGGCTGATCGAGCTCCGAGACGGCAGGTTGGCAACCGTCGTTCGCCTCAATCAGTTCGACGCCAACCCCTTCGACGATCCGGAACTCGAGCTCACCTTCGTCGGAACCGCTCCCCTCCCCGTTCTCGACCCTCCCGCGG
>JBCBDK010000670.1:0-2275 GCA_038529675.1 Actinomycetota bacterium | reverse complement strand
ATGACGGCGTACTGGAACGTGTTGCAGGACGCGCTCACATGAGCCGACCCTGGAAGCGGAGGTCGTCAACGGTCGTCCTTTCATCCGTCGTCGATGGTCTCGACACCGGGGCACAGCTCCTGCGAGACGAGCCGATCAGCCGGTGGCGAACGATCGACCACGACATGCGGCGCCGGACCTACACCTCACCCGATTGGTTCGATGGTTTCGGAAGTGTCCAGCCCGACGCCGTTCCCGAGTACGCCTCGCTCGTCGTCGACGCCCCGAACGCGATCGCTCTGCTGGCGATGCACCCCAACGGATACGTCCGCCAGGCCGCGCTGCAGGTGCTTACAGATCGACAACTGGACTCGCTTCTCCCGACTGCAGTCCTGCGCGCAACCGATTGGGTTGGCCCGATCCGCAGCGATGCGATCGCCGTGCTCGACGACGTCCGCCAGGCGCGTCGGCATCTGGATCTGTTGCCCTGTCTCGGGCTGCTCACCGAAGAGCGGGGTTCGTACCTCGCGCGGCGCGACTACATCGCCGAGCTGAGGTCGGAGCTTCTCAACGAAGTCGAGACCAGCGCACTTGTCGGCGTTCTTCGTTCGTCGGACGTGCGATGTCGCCAAGCCGCAGCGAGAGCCTTAGTCGAGGTGGGCAAGGCAGACGCTGGGTTCGCTGCGGCTTCGACGCAGGACGATCCTGCGACGCTGGCGATCGTCATCAACGGTCTCTCGCAGACGTTCTGGGCGAGTCGAGGCAACGTTGATCAAGCGCTCGAATCGAAATTTTCCTCGGCGAGATCAGCAGGCTTCTTCTACCTACAACGGCTCGACCCCGACGCTGCGACAGCGCTTGCCGAAGAGAGCACCACCAGCCGGCGAGCCACCATGCGCAGCCTTGCCCAACGCCATCTCTCCGCCCAGGGAGTGGACGTGGCAGAGCGGTACCGCAACCTGCTCGCCACCGACCGACGGATGGCGCTCATCGGCCTCAGCGAGACCGGGAACAAGGACGACGTCTCGTTTGCAATCGAGAGCATCCAGTCGGCGGACGAGCTAACTCGGGCGGCTGCCGTTCGAGCCGCAGCGAGGACCGACGGCCGCTCGGTCGAGCCGACAATTGCGGCGGCGCTCGGCGACGAGAGTCGAGTCGTCGCGTTCACCGCGGGCCGCGAACTCGCACGTCTAGGTCCAGGGCGTTCCTCGCTCGACCAAGCCTGGCGAATCGCAGAGGCCGCATCCGACGACCACCAACGTCGAGCAGCCTTCAACGTCTTCGCACACGCAGGTCGATGGGATCAACTCACCGGCGCACTCCGCGGGATCTCGTCGAGCGACGATCCTCTTACGACCGAGGGCCACCGTCTACTGGGGAACTGTCTTCGCTCGTGGAACCGGTCGTTCGCCGAGCCCCAAGCTGACCTCGCTGCGGAGATCAGGACCCTGGTACCGAGGTGCCTCGGGTCGATCGACATCGGCCCGAGCGAGCTTCTGACGACGTCGCTCCGCCCCTACCTCCCCGACGCTGCCGCGACGCTGACGGCGTGGCTCGACAGCGTCGGCCGCGCCGTGCGCGACACGCGCTCTCTCGAGTGGGAGCGGCAACTGAGGGGGATCCCGGTGGTGGAACCGCACATCGGCCAGCCGGTCGTCGACGAGGCTCTTCTGTTTGCGATGACCCGTTCAAGCAACCTTGCGCCCGTTGCTGAGGCTTCGGCAGCAGCGCTCCGAGCGAACACGCGGGCCGGACGCCGGCTGTTCGCCCGCGCATGGCGTACCGCAGAGATGCACGAACGATGGCAGGTCGGCGATTGCCACGCGGACGAGCTTCGCCGCTCAACTGGCGTCGGCACAACGAGCAGAGATGATTGGCAGGCACTCACGGCGGACAACGACCACGAGGTGGCCGAGGGCACCGCAAGCATCATTCGGTGGCTCGACGGCCGTGGGTGAAGTCGACGGCCAGTTCGTCAGTCCGTGTCCGTCCCTGCTGACGCGTACTGTCGCCTCACCGTCGAGGACTGGTCTGGGTCGTTTGCGTCAGCAGCAGCGAGAAGGACGCCCGTGTCGACCATCAGCACTCAGCTGCGCCCGAAGCCCTCGGCCAGCATCTCGTCCGCGTCGCGAGCGTGCCTGCCCGATGACGAGGCTCCCAGACCGATCAGCCCGTCATGACGTGTGATGGGCGGCTCGGCCGCAGCGGGCAGCCGCGCCGCGAGCTCGTTGACGACCACCTCGACCGCTACCCCGCGCCGCGCTGCCTCCGCCTCGAGCCGGGCGAGCGCCTCGGC
>JBCBDK010000669.1:0-2275 GCA_038529675.1 Actinomycetota bacterium | reverse complement strand
GCCGACCGGGTGACTTCGACACGACGCAGCGTAGCGCGGATCCGGGCGACGAGCTCCGTCTGGTTGAACGGCTTGGTGATGTAGTCGTCGGCACCGACCCCGAGACCGATCAGCACGTCGGCCTCGTCGGTCCGGGCGGTCAGCATGATGACCGGCACGGTGCGGTGGTGCTGGAGGCGACGGCAGACCTCGATGCCGTCGATGCCGGGGAGCATGAGGTCGAGCACGACCAGGTCGGGCGGACGTCGCTCCACGAGTTCGATCGCTTCGACGCCGTCGGCGACCGACTCGGCCTCGAACCCCTCCGCCCGCAGTCGCTCCACGATCGCGAGTGCGATGGTCCTGTCGTCCTCGACGACCAGTATCCGTTGGCTCACCGGAGCGACAGTAGGGAACCGAGTGTGTGGCCCGCTCGCAGCCGATGTGAAGATGCAGTGCAGATCGGAGCGGCGGGGCTGCACTGGCGAGCCCGACGCTCCGGTGCGGATCAGAAGTGGTACGGGAAGGGATCCCAGTCGGGGTCGCGCTTCTCGAGGAAGCTGTCGCGGCCTTCGGCGGCTTCGTCGGAGCCGTATGCCAGGCGCGTCGCCTCGCCGGCGAACACCTGCTGGCCGACGAGTCCGTCGTCGATCAGGTTGAACGCGAACTTCAGCATGCGCTGTGCGGTCGGGCTCTTTCGGCAGACCTCGCGACCCCACTCGAGGCCGAGGATTTCGAGCTCGTCGTGCGGCACCACGCGGTTGACGGCGCCCATCTCGAACATCTGTGCGGCGGTGTAGCTCTGGCCGAGGAAGAAGATCTCGCGGGCAAACTTCTGGCCGACCTGGCGGGCGAGATAGGCGGATCCGAAGCCGCCGTCGAAGCTGGCGACATCGGCGTCGGTCTGCTTGAACCGGGCGTGCTCCTCGCTTGCGAGCGTCATGTCGCACACGACGTGGAGCGAGTGCCCGCCACCTGCGGCCCAACCGTTCACGAGGCAGATCACCACCTTCGGCATGAACCTGATCAGCCGCTGCACCTCGAGGATGTGGAGACGCCCCGCCTTGCCCGGATCGATCGACTCGGCATCATCGCCGTCGGCGTACTTGTAGCCGTCCTTGCCTCGGATGCGTTGATCGCCGCCGGAGCAGAATGCCCAGCCACCGTCCTTCGGAGAAGGTCCGTTTCCGGTCAGCAGCACGCAGCCGACGTCGGTCGACATGCGTGCGTGGTCGAGCGCCCGGTACAGCTCGTCGACCGTGTTCGGTCGGAACGCATTGCGGACCTCGGGCCGGTCGAAGGCGATCCGCACCACCCCGGCCTCACGACCCTCGCCCCGGGCGCGGTGGTACGTGATGTCGGTGAAGTCGAATCCGTCGACCTCGTCCCAGTCGTCGGCGTGGAACGTCATGGCGGCCAGTGTGGCGCGTCGGTGATGTGCCGGGTGCAACTCGCTCAGATCGTCGGCCCGCAGCCGCGCCGCACGACCCCGAAATCTGCGCGATCGAACCCGAATGTCGAGTCGCAACCCGCCGATTTTCGGGGCCGGCGTCACGCTGTTTGCGGCTCACCGCACGACTCGTCCGTCGATGTGAAATTGGTCCAAGCGGCTCAACGAGCGGTCGTTCGACGCCGATCTCTCTGGCATGTCCGCCGTCTTTCGTCTTCGTCAACCGATCGTCGCGTTCTCCGCAGCGGTCTTCGCGATCGTGCTCGCCGTGGCTGCAAGCGCTGGGCTGGGCTTCGCGTCGCCGTCGTCGCCCGGCGATGGCTCGGTGTTCGTCCCGATCGACCCGGCACGGGTGCTCGACTCTCGGACCGGACTCGGTCTGAATGGTGCGTTCGTCTCGAAGACGCCTCGCGATCTGCAGATCACCGGCGGCGTCGACACGGCAGCCGGTACCTCTCTCACGATCCCCGACGCTGCGACCTCGGTCGTGATGAACGTGACGGCCGTCGTGCCCTCGAGCGCTGGATTCGTCGCGGTGCGCCCGTCGGATGCGTCGGGCGCGCCGACCACCTCGAATCTGAACTTCGCCGCCGGCGCCATCGTCCCCAACAACGTGTCGGTCGAGCTCGGGCCCGACGGAGCGGTCGAGATCTGGTTCGAGGCTCCCGCCGCAGGTGAGACGGTCGACGTCCTCGCCGACGTCGTCGGCTACTACCTGCCCGACGATCACGATCACGACGACCGCTACTACACCGAAGCCGAGATCGACGAGATCGTGACGGGTGTGCAGGGAACGATCTCGACAGTGGACGGCAAGGTCGAGATCAACGCCGACGCGGTCGCCGC
>JBCBDK010000668.1:0-2277 GCA_038529675.1 Actinomycetota bacterium | reverse complement strand
GCTCTGGACCGGGTGCGACTACCTCGTGTCGATCCGGGTGGTGCCGCTGCACTGGGAGTTCAAGCGCCGCGCGTTCGACACCGTGTGGTCCGAGGAGTACCCGCGGTTCGTCGACCGCCCTTCGGGCAAGGTCGCCAGCTACGTCAACGATCTCCGGACCCACATCGCCGCACTGTGGGACATCGCCCACTTCGGGTTCCTCCCGATCATCGCCTCGATCCCGATCTACATCGTGCTGTTCTGGCAGACCGCTGCCGGGAACGCGATCGTGTATGTCGCGTTCCTCGCGGTCGTCGGCGTGGTGCTCACCGCGCTCGCCCGTCCGCTGAACGCCCGCCAGCGACGCCTGACCGATCACACCTCGAACAACACGGGTCGGGTCTTCGACTCCTACGCCAACTTCGTCAACGTCTTCTCGTTCCGGTCGCATCGCAAGGAGATCCGGCGCAACGACGAACAGATCGACGGGCTGATCGAGGACGACGTGTCATTCAACCTCGCACTCACGAACTACTGGGGCGGCGCGTCGGTGATGGTCCGGGTCGTGCTCTGGGCCGCGGTCATGTGGTTCAGCTGGTGGCAGTTCGACCAGGGCGCGATCTCGCTGACGGCGATGGTGGTGTCGATCACCGTCCTGATGGACTTCACCAACCAGTACTGGAACATCGCCCACTTCCTCGGCGAATGGATCGACAAGTCGGCGTCGTTCCGGGAGGCGTACGGCTACCTGTTCGGGTCCCGCGACATCTTCGCCGCACGGCACGGCGCTGCGACGACGGCCGGGGACGTCGACGGCGTCCGGACCACGACGGCTCCGCCGACCGGTCAGCTGAGCAGTGCGCTCGAAGTGCGCGATCTCTGCTTCGCCTACCCCGACGAGCCCGGCCGACTGGTGCTCGACGGCGTCAGCTTCACGGTCGCCCGCGGCGAACGGCTCGGCGTGGTCGGACGCAGCGGCGAGGGAAAGTCGACACTGATCAAGATCCTGCTCGGCTTCTACGCGCCGACGTCGGGTGAGGTGCTCGTCGACGGCCGCCGGGTCGGTCCGACCGAGCTCGCCGCCATCCACTCCTACGTTCCCCAGGACACGTCGCTGTTCCAGGAGACGATCGAGTACAACATCGGCTACGCGGAGGCTGGTCCGGTCGACCACCAACGAGTTCGTGAGGCCGCCACCCGGGCGAACATCGCGGACTTCATCGAGTCGCTGCCCGACGGCTATCGGACCCTCGTCGGTGAACGCGGCATCAAGCTGTCGCTCGGCCAACGCCAGCGAATCGCGATCGCGCGGGCGTTCCTGAAGCAGTCCGACCTCGTGATCCTCGACGAGGCGACGAGCGCGCTCGACTCCGAGACCGAGGCGAAGATCCACGACTCGCTGCTCGAACTCTGGGAGGAGCGGGCGGCGATCGTGATCGCGCATCGGCTCGCGACGCTCAACGACATGGACCGGATCATCGTGGTCGAGGGTGGCCGCATCGTCGAGGAGGGCTCGCGCGACGAATTGCTCGAGGCCGCCGG
Organism: Actinomycetota bacterium; assembly: GCA_038529675.1. Taxonomy (GTDB): domain Bacteria; phylum Actinomycetota; class Acidimicrobiia; order Acidimicrobiales; family Ilumatobacteraceae; genus Ilumatobacter_A. The sequence continues at coordinate 756 of JBCBDK010000668.1, read as the reverse complement.
GCGGTTCGCCGACATGTGGGGCCTCCAGCGCGCCGGCCTCGTGTGAGCGATACGTCCGCCTCCCCCGTCGAGGCGTCGCGCTGCGGCCGACATGGCGTGCGACTTCGGCTGTGAAAGCGCTTACATTCGTCGTACAGTTCCGCTGCCGACGCCACCCGAGACGCCGACGACCGCGCCATGACCGACAGTACGACGAACACGAAGCCCGCACCGTCCGCGACGTCCGACCCGCTCACGCCGCTGACGGACACCCTGCTCACCGATCCGGGTGGGTGGCGGCTCGTCGAGCGTGGATGGAACGCCGACCGATCCGTTGCGGTCGGCTCGAACTTCCTCGTGGGGAACGGTTACCTCGGCTATCGAGGCACATCGCCGGAGGAACGAGCCGACGGCTACGTCGGACTCGTCGTCAGCGACACCTACGACTGCGCCGACGGCAAGTGGCGTGAGTTGACGACGGCGCCGAACCCGTTGTTCGCGACCGTGTCGGTGGACTCCACCCCGCTGTCGGTCGCGACCGCGTCGGACGTGACGACGACCTTCGACCTGGCGAGCGGCGAGTTCGGGTCGCGCCAGCGCCATCGGGTCGGCGACATCGAAGTCGTCCTGCTCGTCGAACGCTTCGCCGCGCAGCACGATCTGCACCTGCTCGGCCAGCGCCTCACCGTCGAGGTCGACCGTGCTGCGACGGTCGAGGTCTCCGCCGGGATCGACACCGTCCCGTGGAGTCTCAACGGCGTTCACCTGCCATCGGTC
>JBCBDK010000667.1:0-2282 GCA_038529675.1 Actinomycetota bacterium | reverse complement strand
AGGGCGTCATAGACGTCGGCCAGCGCCACGATGCGACCGGACAGCGGGATCGAGGATCCGCTCAGGCCGTTCGGGTAGCCCGAGCCGTCCCACCACTCATGGTGCGACCAGGCTGCCTCCGCGGCGAGTTCGAACAGGTCGGTCGACACGCCCGACAGCAGCCGCCGACCGAGCACCGTGTGCTGTTTGACCTCGTCGAACTCCTCGACGGTCAGCGGACCCGGCTTGAGGAGCACGGCGTCAGAGATGCCGACCTTTCCGATGTCGTGCAGGCGGGCGGCGAGGCGCAGGCGCTCGCACCACTCCGGCGGCTGCCCGATGGCATGTGCGATCTCGGCGGCCAGGTCGCCGACACCGTCGGTGTGACGGGTCGTGTTGCCGCCCCGGAACTCGGCGAGTGCGGCGAGGCGTTCGTATGCCTCGAGGTGGTACGCATCGACGTCCGCATGGTCGGAGGCGAAGGTGGAGATCAGATGGCTCGTCTGGAGCCGGGTGATCTCGGATCGGTGGCGTGTGGCCTCGTTGTCGTGTGCGATCTGCAGCGTCCGAACGCGCAGGTCGGCGGAGTCGGTGAAGATCTCGCGGTGCAGGGCGAAGTGGCGCTCACGGTGTTCGAGTGCCTCCGTGAATCGCCCGGCCTGCTTGTAGGCGGTGGCGAGATGGTCGTGGATCTCCAGTTCGACCTCGCGGAGGTCGGTCCGATCTGCGAGGTCGAGTGCGGCCGACAGCGACGCGATCGCATCCTCGACCTGGCCACTCCGCAGCGCGACGCGTCCCTCGGCCACCATCACGCCGATCTGTTCGGTCGGTGCGAGTTCCGCGCCGTTCGCCGCCCGGTACTCCCAGTCGGCGCGCGCCTCGGCGAAGCACAAGGCGGCACTGGCATGATCGGCGAGACCGACGTAGGCCTCGGCGAGGTCGGCGAGCAACCCGCCGACCAGGTGCGGCGCATGCTCGCGAGCGATCTCGACGGCCTTGCGTCCGAGGCTGACCGCCGGCAGGTACTCGCCCCGGCGCCCGCGGATCCGGGCGAGGTTGCCCATCACCATCGCGTCGAGGTCCTTGCGGCCGAGCGGTTCGTTGATCGCGAGGGCGTTCTCGTAGGTGCTGATCGCCTTGTCGTAGTCACCCATCGACTGGTACACGGCGGCGATCGTGTGCAGGATCTTGCCCTCGTTGACCATGTCGTTGGTTGCTCGATACACCTGGATGGCGCGTAGGCACGCCTCGAGCGCGTCGGCGAAGTTGCTCGCCTGGTAGTGCACGACGCCGAGCAGGTGCAGCGACCAGGCCAACGTGAGCGACGGTCCGGTCAGCTCGCCGATCTCCACGGCCTCGGCGGCGAAGGAGAACGCATCGTCGGCCTGTCCGTGCTGATGGCTGATCGAGGCGAGTTGGTACAGCGCCTCGGCCTCCTCCTCGGTCAGATCAGCCGCCCGAGCGGTGACCCGGGCCTCGAGCGCGGTACGACGTGCGGCGACGGGATCCGAGACGCGGAGTGCCACGACCTGGTCCAGTAGCTGGCGCACCTGGCCCGGGTCGGTCGTCGTCGGTTCCTGCACTGATGATGGATCGGCAGATTCGGAGGGCGACTTGATCGATTTCTTGAACGAATCTGAACCGGACACCGGCACCTCCCGACGGGCGTGCGCAACGGGCCCGGCCCGACGTAGCCCGCCGGGCCCTCGGCCACGGGGGCGCGCACACGCCCTCACTCCCTAGTCTGGCGCGATGACCGCACGGTTCGAGGCGTCGGGAGGGTCGTCAACCCCGCCGCGTGCGGGTCGGCCCGGTTCCACGACGTCCGGCGCGGGCTCGACACCGGGTGCAGGCACGCCGACGACGGGCCGACGAACCGCTGGCGCAGCGACACGGCTCCGCCCGCAGCGACGGCTGGAACGAGGCGCGATCTGGGCGTTCCTCCCCGTCCTCGCGATGCTCCCGTTCTCGGTGCTGACGCTCGCGATCGTCTGGCTGCCGTTGCGACTCGCGTTCGGCATGCCGTTCTGGTGGGTGCTGCTCGCCTTCGCCGCGACGGGTCCCCTGCTGTTCCTCCGACCCTTCCAGGTCGCGGTGCTCACTCCGGTGCTCGGTGCCCGCGCACCGACCGCATCCGAGTCGGCATCGATCGCACCGCGGTGGGCCGACGTCGTGCGTGCGGCCGGCGACGCACTCGGCGCCGGTCGCACCCGCTACGTCGTGCGGATTCTTCCCTCCGACGAACTCAACGCGTTCGCGTGCGGCGGCCATCTCGTCGTCGTCACGTCGTACGCGGTCGAGGA
>JBCBDK010000666.1:0-2290 GCA_038529675.1 Actinomycetota bacterium | reverse complement strand
GCCCAGTCAGCGATCGGCGCCAGGGGGGCAGCATCGAGGGAACACGGCCGGAACTGGGCCCGGCGACCGCGGGTGACGAGCCCCGCGCTCTCCAGCACCTTGAGGTGCCTCGAGATCGCTGGGAGTTTCATGTCGAAGGGCTCTGCGAGCTCGTTCACGCTCGCCTCCCCCTCGGCCAACCGGGCAAGGATCGCCCGCCTCGTCGAGTTCGAGAGGGCAGCGAACGTCGCGTCGAGCCGGGCCTCGTCGAAGGCTGTGCCTGCGTTCGCCATCGGATCTTCCCCTTAGTTCGCATGAGTGTTAATTAACAACTATGGAAAGTACTGGCGATTGCGGCGGCTGTCAAGGCTCCCCGTTCGCGTCTCGCACCGTGGCAGACGCCCCTCCCCTTCGATCGATCGTGCCGGATTCCGGGCAGGTGACGGGCGTGATGGTGGCTGCCCGTTCCGGTTGCTCCTCCCCTCGGCCCGGTGGCGACGTTCAGTCGTCCGGCGAGAGAACCTGGCCGAGATCGATGGCATCCGTGACCTGTGCTGCCGACCACCCGGCCTCTCGTGCACCGGTGACGTTGGCGGCGCTGTCGTCGAGCAGAAACAGCTCAGCAGGTGTGCGGTTCAGTCGATCTGCGGCTCGATCGAAGGCGGCTCGCGTGGGTTTGGTCGCGCCGATGTGCCAGGAACAGATCGTGGTCTCGAACCGGCGGGCGAGGCCCCGCAGCGGTCCCTGGAGGCAGAGGTCGACCATCGGCCCGTTGTTGGTGAAGAGTGCGCAGGGGACAGGTTGCCGAGCAAGAATCTCCAGGCTCTCGGTAGCTGGTTCGAAGCAGCGGCTCCAGGCCGTGACGAGATCGTCGAGGTCGACCGTGTGGCCGAGCCGGTCGAGTATCAGCTGCACGAGATGCTCGGTCGAGTGGTTCCCGAGTTCGGCTTCATGGTCGAGCCCGGAGTCGAAGAGTTCGCTGGTGATCGTGACGGCATCGATCCCGGTTGCCTCGGTGAGCGCTTCGAGGCGAGCGTCCGGTCGGTAGTGGGCTGCCACGCCGCCGAGGTCGACGACGAGGAGCCTGTGGCGCCGGTCGATCATCTGATGATCCGTTGCATCAGGACGAGGTCGAGCCAACGTCCGAACTTGTGGCCGACCTCGGGCATGCGGGCGACCTCCACGAACCCCAGACGTTCGTGGAAACGGATCGACTCGAGATTGTCGGCGTCGACGGCGCCAACCATCACATGGACCTCGCTCAGCTGGGCGCGAGCGACGAGCGCCTCCATCAAGGAACGGCCGACGCCTCGGCCCCAACGGTCACGGTCGACATGGATGGTGTGTTCGACGGTGTAGCGGTAGCCCGGCCACGTGCCCGACCCTCGAAAGCTCCCGTAGGCAGCGAAGCCGACCACGCCGGTCGGATCCTCGGCGACCAGAACCGGATAGCGGTCGCGCTGTTGGTGGCGAAACCAGGCCCGGCGCTGACGCAGCGTCTGGGGTTGTTCGGTCCACGCCACCGTCGTCGACTCGATGAGCGCGTTGTAGAGGTCCCGACACCGCGCCATGTCCGCGTCCACGGCGTCACGGATGATCATCGGTCTCTGCCGAGCATGCCGGCGAGCAGGGATTCGAGGCCGAACTCGAAGTGTGCGTCGAACTCGGCGACTTCGTAGAACTCGACGAGCGAGGCGAGATGGGGCAGATCCTCCGCCGAGAGGTTCAGGCGGCGGGTCACTGCGCCGGCCGATCTCACCTGCCGCTCGGCCTCGGCCCGCATGAGCACATAGGTGAACACTGCATTGGTCACGGCGACCGCCTCGAAGCCTTCCAGCCCGTGACGCCTCATGAGTGCGAGTAGCCCGTCGATTCGGCGGAGCACGGCCTCGATCTCGAACCAGCCGACCAACAGGTGTCCGGCGACACCGGGATAGCGGCGAAGATGGGTCAGCGCCGACCGCGCCCACGAGCCGAGATCGTGAGCGACATCACCACTGTCGCTCGCTTCGGGCAGACCCGAGGCGATCTCGCTCAGCACCCCGTCGGCCAGCGCCCCGCTATCGGGCACGTGTCGGTACAACGCCATCGGCGTCACCGACAACCGACCCGCCACCGCTCGCAGCGACAGGCCATCCCAGCTCGACTCAGCGACCAGCTCGGCTCCGGCCGAGAGGACCAGCTCCGTGGACAGTCCCGCTCTCATGTCAGAAGTATACGGCCATATACAAAGGGCGCTCGGCAACACGAACACCCAGGGGGCGAAGATGCGACCAGAATCCCAGCCCAAAGTGGGGGTTAGCCCCGATGG
>JBCBDK010000665.1:0-2294 GCA_038529675.1 Actinomycetota bacterium | reverse complement strand
GGCAGCGTGACGCGACACGACCCTCGGCCCGGTCGGGCGCGAGGGTCGTGGCGGAAGTCTTGCGATGGCTTTCAAACCCTCCGGATGCGTTCACCGTCCTCTCGTGAACGTCGAAGTGGCGAGGCGGCCGTTCGCTCAGTCTCTTGCTAGCCAGTCGGGCGGTGGTTCGATCTCTGCCGTCCAGCGCTCGATTGCGTCGAGCAGCGTGGGCGCAAAGGGTGTGAGCATCTCGTCCTCAAGCGGGTCGTAGATGAGCACCTCCGTGGGCGTCTCGACTCTTGCATCGACGACCGCATCGACACCGGAGTCGCTCAGCAAGGGCACGAGCCACCTCACAGCCTCCCAGTGATCGGGCTGGTGCAGATCGCTCAGCACATCACGCCACTCGATGGCACCGGCCGTGCCGTACAGCGTCCAGCCGCCAGTGAAGAGAATCCGCGTCCCTCCGACGCCTTGAGGTTGATTGGCGTAGCGGAACCACGAGCGCACCTCGGGGTGCAGCGACTGACCGAACGAACCCTGCAACTCGTCGATGTCGGCCTGGGTGGCTGGAGCAGGCGGATAATCGGCGGTCGAGTGCCCAGCGTCGGCTCGTGCTCGCTGGTGCCGAACGAGGGCAGCGATGACCCGGTCATCCATCGGTCGATGGTCCGTTCACTCCGCATGTCCAAACTGTTCTCGGCAGATCGACGCTGGGAAGGTAGATGATCGGTTCCCGATCACCCACCGGGCCCGATGTGACGTTCACGCAGGTCCTCGTGAAGCTGTTGAACCCACGCCAGAAGCCTCCGTCGGCGCGGTTCTCTAGCCGTGGCACGAAGAAGATCGCCGCGAAGGCGGGGCCGGCGGAGATCGTGGTGTAGTGCGGGAACTCGTCGCACTCAGCGGCTCCGGTGAACCTCGTCTCGAAGTCGGCCAGTCCTTGCGTATCGCAGGGCGGAATCCCCCTAAACCAGCGGCGTACGATACCTCTGCCGAGGGTTTCGCCAGTCGACGACCACTGGGTTACTCGGCGGAAGTTGGAGAAGCGGAGCGATGCCGCTCGAAACTGCGTGAGGTTGGGTGTGTCCGCTCCGTTGGCGTAGATCGGTCCCGCCTCGCACGGGGTGAGTATCCCGATCCGATCGAGTTCCTGAATGGCCTTCGAGTCGAGGCAGTCCCGTGCGAGTTGGTCAGCGACTTCGTTGCTGACAACGGCAGCGACCAAGAGCCCCGCAGCTAGACGAGCTCCGACTCGGCGGATCGAGTTCTGTGACGGTCGGGTGGTGTTGTCGGGGAGCGATGCCCGGCTGGCGTCGGACATGACGGCGCCGAACGCTGCGGGTGCGATTTCGGTTGGTACGGCTGCGGTGATGGTGGCGGGGTCGCACTCGTTCGGGGCGGCGTGTTCGATGACGCACAGCTTGAAGGCTTGGTCGGCTGCGAACTCTGGTCGGATATTGCCGTTGTCGTCGAAGATGCCTTGGGCGAGGACGTAGGCGGTGACGATGGTGGAAATCTGTTGTTCGATGGTGGTGCAGTTCTTGAAGGGGCCGATGCAGGGCACGAAGCCTTCGTTGTCGGTTCCCCAGGCTTCGGCGAGCTCGACGATGGCGTCGCAGTTGGTGACGCACTGGTTCGTTTCTGGGTCGTAGGTGACGATCGTCGGTTGGAAGAACTCCTCTCGCAGCCCGTCGTTGACGACGAGCTGCGACCGCGAGAAGGCGTTGTCGTCGGTGATGGAGCCGTCGGGTTGGAGCAGTGTGAATCGTGCGAGGTCGAGTCCCTCGACATACGGGCTGCCGTTGGGGATGAGGGGGTCGGTTCCGTTCACGATCTCGAGGAGGTCGTCGATCCCGTCACGGTCGGTGTCTGCGCGGATGGGTGATGTGCCGAGGTCGAGTTCCTCGGGGTCGGTGAGTCCGTCGTTGTCGCCGTCAGCGCTCGTCGGGTTCGAGATGAGTTTGAAGTAGTCGGTGATGCCAGCGTCGATGAGGGCGGAGTACTCGTCCGCCAGGATGGGATCGGCGGTGAGGCTTCGGCGTTCGAGTTCGTCGGAGTCCCTGAGTCCGTCGCCGTCGGTGTCGTCGCTGCTCGGGTTCGTCAGCCAACCGCGTGGATAGTCGAGGTTGCCGAGCCAGCCGCCGAGGTTGAAGCTGATCGGGGTGAAGAGTCCGTTCATCTCTTCGCAGTCGGCGAGGGTGTCGTCGTCGAGGTCCGCGGCCGAGACCGTCGTCACAGCAGTGATGCGTGCGCGGAGCTGGGCGTAGACGGCGGCGAGTTCTGTCGGGTCTGCGATATCGAAGTGGCGTCCG
>JBCBDK010000664.1:0-2295 GCA_038529675.1 Actinomycetota bacterium | reverse complement strand
GATCGAAGCGTTGAGACTGGTCCGCCTCGGACTCGTCTCGCTCGCCGATGCCGAAGCGCGCTATGGCGGCGACGTCGACGGGTTCGCCGAGATGTGGCCGCGCTGGTGCGACGTGCTCGAACGCAAGGGGCTGGTCGACTTCGACGATCAGATCCATCGTGCGCTCCGCGTGCTGCTGTCCGACCCGGTTGCCCGTAGGACGGCCCAGCGCGCGTGTCGAGTGATGCTCGTCGATGAGTTCCAGGACCTCACGCCGGCACACCTGCTGCTCATCCGTCTCCTCTCCGCACCAGGCGGTGCGGTGTTCGGCGTCGGCGACGACGATCAGACGATCTACGGCTACAACGGTGCCGACCCGGCGTGGTTGATCGACTTCGCCGACCTGTTCCCGACGGCGGGCGCACATCCACTCGAGGTCAACTACCGGTGTCCGCCGGGCGTGGTCGACGTTGCGGACCGTCTACTGCGCCACAACCGTCGGCGCGTCGACAAGGTCATCCGGGCCCGCCCGGACCGCGACCCGGGTGAGGTCGGCTGGCGTGTCGACACCTCCGTCGACGTCGTCGGCGCGTCGGCTGAAGCGGTGCGCCGTGCGCTCGCCGGCGGCGCGCTGGCGTCGGACGTTGCGGTGCTCAGCCGGGTGAACGCCGTGCTGGCGCCCGTACAGGTCGCGTTGGCATCCGAGGGGATCCCGATCAGCGGTGGCGTCGGCCTCGAGTTCATGGAGCGTACGTCGGTGCGTGCGGTGCTCGCATGGCTCCGCCTGGCCGTGGGCAGCCGTCGCTTCGCTGCCGACGACCTCCGCGAGGCCCTCCGACGACCGTCACGCTCCTTCCATCCACGAATCGGTGACTGGATCAGCGAGCAGGGCGACGTGGTCGAACTCTTCAAGCTCGCCGGTCGACTCAACAACGAGCGCGACGCCGATCGGCTGATGGAGTTCGCCAGCGACGTCCAGCGGCTCCAACAACTCGTCAAGGACGGTGCAACCACCTCCGACGTCGTGCTCACGCTCGTCGACGAGATCGGCCTGGCCGGCTCGGTGGCGACGCTCGACGCAACGCGGCGCGGCATGAACCGCGGCGCCCAGGGCGACGACCTCACCGCGATCACCCACCTCGCTGCGCTCCACGACGACGTCGCGAACTTCGGCGACTGGCTGAGATCGCGTCTGGCGGTCAAGCGATCGGCCGATGGCGTCACCCTGGCCACCGTCCACCGCGTCAAGGGTCAGGAGTGGCCACAGGTCGTCGTCCACCATGCGGACGCCGAGCAGTACCCCCATCGCCTCGCCGAGGATGTCGAGGAGGAACGGCGCCTGTTCCACGTGGCGATCACCCGCGCGAGTCGGGAAGCGGTGATCTGCACCGGGCCCGAGCCGAGCCCGTTCGTGGAGGAACTGACGACCGAGCCGTCGCCGGAGCGAATCGTCAGCTCGCATGCGCCGGCTCGTGTGCAGCGGCCGTCGCCGAAGGGTGGCGGGTCGTCGAAGACCGACCCGACCGCGGATCTCGACGCGGCAGCCGCGGCGCGATTCGAGCAGCTCAAAGGGTTGCGAACGCGCCTGGCCGACGGCAAGCCGGCCTACGTCGTGTTCGACAACAAGACGCTCGCCGCGATCGCTCGGACCTCGCCGTCGAGCCGGCAGGAACTCGCTCGGATCTCGGGCGTCGGCCCGGCCAAGCTCGAGAAGTACGGGGACGCGTTCATCGAGTTGCTCGCCACGCTCGACTGAGCCTCGGGCCGGCACTCGACCGACGGTGACGCGCTCACCACCCGTCGGCGACGTGGCCGTGTCGCATGTCGGCCGCATACCGTGTCGCTCGATGGGGTTCGAACGGATCGTGACGGTCGACTGGAGCGCATCGTCGTCGCCCAAACTCGGCGCCGACTCGATCTGGATCTCGATCGACGAGGACGGCGCTGTTGCCGATCCCGAGAACCTGTCGACCCGGGCGGCAGCCGTCGATCGACTCGTCGAGCTCTGCGGCGGTCCGGGGCGCACGCTCGTGGCGGTCGACTGGAGTCTCGGGTATCCGTCGGGGACTGCCGAAACGTTCCGGCTCGACGGGTCGCAGCCGGCATGGCGAGCGACACACGACTACCTCGCCGGCGCGATCGCCGACTTCGACGACAATCGCAACGACCGATTCGCCGTCGCGAACGAGCTCAACGTCCAGCGCGGGCTGGGACCGGGCCCGTTCTGGGGTGCGCCGGCGAGCGGCGCGACCGATGCGCTGACGACGACGAAGCCGACGTTCGATCGCCCGGCGGAGTGGCGCGAGGTGGAGCATC
>JBCBDK010000663.1:0-2307 GCA_038529675.1 Actinomycetota bacterium | reverse complement strand
CTTCAGCCGGAAGTCGTAGTCCTCGTGTATGGGATGGTGCAGGCAGAAGGCACCGGAATTCTCGACGACGGCGTCGGGGAACTCAACGTGCTCTCTGATGTCGTTCTCGGTGAGCACGTGGTCGCCGATGTAACGTCGGAACTCGCCCTGGCCGGCGACGTGGCCGACCCAGTCGAACTCCAGGTTCGCCCACTTGTCTGGTTCCATCGACTTCACGTTCGACATGGTGCCGTAGACGGCTTGGAGCAGGTGGTCGCGGATGTGCTCGCCCTCGGTGTACGGGTCGCACCACTGGCCGTATTCCCAGTAGTGCGTGAGACGACGCGTGAGGTTTGCGAACTCGTCATCCTCGGGCGGCCGGAACGATTCGACGACGGGCCCATCGCCGTTGTCCTTGCCCGGCTCTCTCGCCTGGCCGCCGAGGTCGGCAAAGTCCTTTGCCACTTCGAGCGCCCAGGGAACGGCGGGGAACTCGACGGGCTCCTCGGCGAGTCGGGTGCGGAAGAAGATTGTGTGGCCGTGGTGTTGATCGAGGCGTTCTGGGGGCGCGTGGCTCTCGCCGTGCTCATCAGCGCCCTCGATGCCGAACATGGTGGGAGCCCCGGCGAGGATGCCGAGGATGGCGGTGCCGGTGCAGTCGATGAACTGCGACCCGGTGATCCGGATCTCGCGGCCCGAGATCGCCTCGCGGGCGTCGATCGACTCGATGGCATCACCGTCCATCTGGAGATCGAAGACCTGGTGGTGCAGGAAGACCGTCGCATCGGGCTCTGACTCGAGGAGCCGACCGACTTGGAGGTCCCCGTCGGGCGTGCGGGCGATGGCTTCGGCCACGGTGGCGCCCTTCTCGCCCCGCGGGCCGATGCCGATCTCGACACTGGCGTTGCCGCCGAGCACTGGCCGGTTCTGCACAACAGCAACGCGCAACCCGAGGCGCGCCGCCACCAGCGCGCCAACGGAGCCCGTCACCCCGCCCCCGACAACGACCACGTCAAAGGGCCCTTCGGGTGTGGGCTCTTCGGGCAAACCACGTTGGCGGCGACGCCAGGCTCGAGCCTCGGGACCTCCGCCCTCAACCGGCTCGTTGCCGTCGAGGCTCAGGAAGATCGCGTCGCAGCGTCCGTCGAACCCCGTCAGATCGTGCAAGATGACGTCCAGTGGGCCGGCATCGAGGTCGATGACCCCAGCCGACTCCCAGGCCCAGTCTTGCCCGTTCGCACCAAACTCCACGCCAAGCGTCGCGCTTCCGAGCGAGACCTTGAAGCGGCCGGGGTGATGGGCCGGAACCCAGTCCTTGGCCCGGACCCACACCGAGTACGCGCCGTCCCGGGGGATGTCGACGACGGTGCGTGCGTCGGCGACCGGTCGACCGCTTCCGTGTGCGAGCAGGTACGGAGAACCCATCTCCGAGTCGAATTGGGAGTCGAGCACCCAACCGCCGTACTCATCGAACTCCTCGGCTTCGATCAGCATGTCTCCGAGCGGCGATTCACCCATGGTCCAGTTCCTCGATCTTGTCCGTCGGGTGGGAAACCCCGAACGTCATGAGTGACCCTCGGCTTCGGGTTGGTTCGGCTGTCGCGTCCGAGTGACGATCTCCGGCACGTCTTCCGGGTGGAGCAGTTCGGACTCGAGCGACGCATCAGGTACGGCTGCCCTCAACACGAACACGTCAAGCCGCCGATCGGCACGACGTCCGTAGTCGGCGAGTCCAGGGAACAAGGCCGTGCCGGCGCCGAGAATCTCGTCGGCCTCCTCGTCGGAGGCGTCGCGGGCGATGACGTCGACGGAACTGCCGCGATACTCGATGGTTGCCTGTCCGTTGGCGCGCAGGTTGTGCACCCAGGCAGGAACGGCAGTGACGCCAAAGTTTCCGGACTGAAGTCCGTAGTCGTCGCCGTAGGGAATACCAAGCACCGGATGGGTCCGCGCCTGACCGGTCGTGGCTCCCGTCGTCGTGAGCATCATGATTGGCAGCCCGGTGAGCAGCTGAGTGCTCGTTCCGCGGCCACCAGAGGCTCTTGAGCTGAGCTTGTCGAGAGGTGGCGCAATCTTTGCGAGCACCGCTCCGCCAATGGCACTGCCAGCGACCTTGTGCACGATCCGCTGCACCGCGTTCGGCCGAGGTGCGGTCGATCCAAGTCGTTGCTGAAGTCCCATGGCGCCTTGCTAGGTCGTCGCGAACGAGGTGTCAAGCCGCGGGACCACGGACCACCCGGCGTCGACGACCGTGGAACGGCCGCGCCAAGTGATCGCGCTGAGCGATCGCGCGCGACGGGACTTCCGAGGCCCGTGGGCCGGTGTTCC
>JBCBDK010000662.1:0-2315 GCA_038529675.1 Actinomycetota bacterium | reverse complement strand
CCGGCGAGCGCGCCCAACACCCCGACGAACAGGAACGCGAACGTGGCCGGCATCGGCGCGTCGAGCCAGCCGAGTACACCGAACGCCTCGAAGAGATCGGCACCGGTCTCCGCGACGATGTCGCGCCACTTCTGGGTGTCGAGCGTGGCGTCGCGTCGTTGGACGAAGATCACGGCGAGTACCGCACCGACGAGCGCCCCGACGGTGAGCACGCCGGCGGTCTGCCAACGGGCCCAGGCAGCCCGCACGATCGCGGTCCGTGCCGCCCACACGGCGACCGGCAACACCGGCACGACGAGCAACAGCCGCGACCCCGACGTGTCGCTCCCGACCGCCCAGATGAAGGTCGCGATCGTTGCCGCTGCGGCCAGCACCAGTTGTGGCCGACCGAGCAACCGACGAAGGTCGCCGACGGTTCGGAGCCCCAGACCGAGCATGATCGTGAGGACGATCGCGCCGTAGATCATGCCGTCGCGGCGCGGCAGCACCATCGCCGCCCACGAGGCCGCCGCGAGCCACGACACCGACCGGTCGACCGATGCAATCGCCCCGCCCGAGCCGGCGCCGCCCGCCCCTTCGCCGCCAGACTCGCTCGACCGCAGCCCGATCACCAGCGCAGTCCACAACCCGATGCCGCCGGCGATCACGAGACCCGACGGATTGACGGTGGCGGTGTTGAACAGTGCGACCGGCGTTGCGGCGAGCAGGACGCCGGCCGCAGCGACCCGTCCTCGCCGCGCCGCTACGACGATGGACGCGGCGATCAGCAGCATCGGAACGGCTGCGTGGCCGATCCGGGCGAGGCGGTTGCCGATCGGGTCGTCGACGAGCAGCGTCGGAATGCCCGGCAGCAGGTGTCCCCACACCGGGTAGTCGGCCGCCCGCGTCCCCCGCAGCTCGCTCCCCGACGGCTCGTCGAGCAACGTGGAGCAGTTCACCGGCACATCGAGCTTGAACGCCCAACACTCCGGTTCGGGCCACCCCACCCAGGCGGGCAGTTCGTACGATCCGGAGAAGATGACGTTGAGGTAGCCCTCGTCCTCGAGTTGGCCGCGCACCAACGCCGCGCTTCGCACGACATGGCCTGGCTCGTCGGACCCCGCTGACGGCGGCAGGATCACGATCCAACCGAGGACGATCACCGTGAGCGACGCGAGCACGAGCAGTGCAGCGCGCCGACGGGTGGCATCAGCTGCGGCCGCACGTGTCGCAACGGCAGGGACGGCGTCGTGCGACGTGCCATCGCGTTCAGCGACGCGGTCTGATTCGACACCGATCGCGCCGGTGTCCGCGCCGGGTCCGACGTCGGGGTCGCTGCCGAGCTGTACGACAGGAGCCTCGTCCGACACGTGCGCCAGCGTACTGTCCCGCTCCCGGCCGACCGTTGACAGATAGCGTGGTCGGCTCATGTCGCTTCGGACGGCGGTGGCGCATCGCAACCTCCTCTACCTGCTCTCGCTGAAGGAGCTCCGAACCCGGTACCGCAAGTCGGTTCTGGGTTGGGCATGGACCCTGCTGAACCCGATCAGCCAGGTCATCATCTTCTCGTTCGTGTTCCTGGTCGCCTTCAAGCAGGATCCGCCGGTCGGCAATCCCTCCGGGCTCCAGAGCTTCCCGCTCTACTTCCTCGCCGGGCTGCTGCCGTTCAACTTCTTCTCGATCTCGGTCACTGCCGGCATCGGATCCGTCTCCGCGAACGCCGGGCTCATCTCCAAGGTCGCGTTCCCGCACGAGCACCTGCCGCTCTCGGTGATGATCGCCCAGCTCGCCACGTTCCTGATCGAGCTGTCGGTGCTCTCGGTGGCGTTGCTCGTCGCCGGCCATATGGTCCTCCCCTGGCTCGTCCCGTACCTGCTCCTGATCGCACTGCTCACCGTGTTCACCGCCGGTGTGGCGCTCGCACTGTCGGCGGCGAACGTGTTCTTCCGCGACGTCAGCCACCTCTGGCAGATCGCAGCCCAGATCCTGTTCTACGCGACACCGATCATCTGGGTCCCCGAGACGATCGGCAACGACCTGCTCGACACGTTCTCGAACTGGCACCCCACCGGCTCGTTCGTCCGAGCGTCGCAGCAGCTGCTGTACGGCGGCCACCTGCCGTCGCTCGCCCGATGGGCGCACCTGGCCGTGATCTCGTTCGCCAGCCTCGCGTTCGGGTCCTGGATCTTCAGCCGACTGTCGCCCCGGTTCGCGGAGGAGGTGTGAGATGGGTCTGACCTCCTCGGCGCTCGACCCGACCGGCGACGTGGCGATGTCCGTGCGCGACGTCCACAAGACGTTCCGGATCCACAAGGAGCGGGCGAGCTCGCTCAAAC
>JBCBDK010000661.1:0-2323 GCA_038529675.1 Actinomycetota bacterium | reverse complement strand
GACCGCTACGAGGTCGAAGTCCAGGGCGAGGACTACATCATGCTCCGCGAGCGTGAGCTCCACGCCGTCGCCGCCGAGCGCATCGAAGCCAGCACCGGCCTCTACCTCTGACAACGCCGTATCAACTGGTGTCAGACACCAGTTGATACATCCGTAGGCTGGGCTGATGCCCGAGACCATCTCCATCGACGCCACGGCCGAGCAGCTGGGCGCGATCAAGTTCAACGCCGACGGGCTCGTCACCGCGATCGCCCAGGACGTCGAGGACAACGAGATCCTGATGCTCGCCTGGATGAACGCCGAGTCGTTGCGGATGACGCTCGCGGAGGGTCGGATGGTCTATTGGTCGCGTAGCCGCCAGGAGCTGTGGCGCAAGGGCGACACGTCGGGCGAGCGGCAGTTCGTCCGTGAGGCGTACTACGACTGCGACGCCGACGCGCTGCTCTTCAAGGTGGTGCAGGAGGGCGGCGGCGCATGCCACACCGGCGCACGCAGCTGCTTCCACAACGCCTTCGGCTGATCTGGCCGAGTCGATGAAGTTCCGACCCTCCCGCGAGGAGTTCCATGCCCACGCCGCCGAACACGGCGTCGTGCCGGTCTGGACCGAGCTGCTCGCCGACCTCGAGACGCCGGTCGCCGCCTATGCGAAACTGGTCGGCGACGAACCCGGCTTCCTGCTCGAGTCGGTCGACGGCGCCGAACGGTGGGCTCGGTTCTCGTTCGTCGGGCGCAACCCGTCGGCCACGCTGATCCTTCGCGACGGCACCGTGGAGCTGGATGGTGCGCTCCCGGACGGCATTCCGACCGATCGTGGGATGCTCGCGGCGATGGAGGCACTCCTCGAGCGGTACACGAGCCCGACCTTCGACGAGCTGCCGCCCCTCCACGGTGGCCTCATGGGTTACCTCGGCTACGACGTGATCCGCGAGGTCGAACGACTCCCCGACGTGCCGGACGACGACCGCGGGTACCCCGACTCGGTCATGTCGGTGATCGGCTCGCTGGCCGCGTTCGATCACTGGCGCCAGCGTGTCTACCTCATCGAGTCGGTGCCGACGCTCGGTCTGTCGACGACCGACCTCGACGCCGCCTACGACGCGGCGATCGAGCGGGTGGAAGCAGCGGTCGCCTCGCTGGCCGAGCCGCTGCCGTACACCCCGGTCCAACCTCCGCACGGCGACGACGAACTCCCGACGCTCGACTCGACGATGGGTGGCGGCATGTACCAGCGAGCGGTCGAGGTGGCCAAGGAGCACGTGCTGGCCGGCGACATCTTCCAGGTCGTGCTCGCCCAGCGATACGACCTCGAACTCGGTGCTGACCCGTTCGACGTGTATCGCGTGCTCCGCCAGGTCAATCCGTCGCCGTACATGTACTTCGTCCGCCATCCGGAGCTGACGATCGTGGGGTCGTCGCCCGAGCCGATGGTGCAGCTGCTCGATCGCCGGGTCGTGTCGCGCCCGATCGCCGGTACACGCAAGCGAGGCCGCACGGCTGAGCACGATCGTCGCCTCGCTGCGGAACTCCAGGAGCACCCGAAGGAGCGCGCCGAGCACGTCATGCTCGTCGATCTGGCTCGCAACGACGTCGGACGCGTCGCCGAGTTCGGCACGGTCGAGGTCGAGGAACTGATGACGCTCGAGCTGTACAGCCACGTGATGCACATGACGTCGCAGGTGTCGGGTCGGCTCCGCCCCGAGTTCGGCCCGATCGACGTGCTCCGGGCCACGCTGCCCGCCGGCACGCTCTCGGGCGCACCCAAGGTGCGGGCGATGCAGATCATCGACTCGCTCGAGCCGGTCAAGCGTGGCCCGTACGGCGGTGTGGTCGGCTACGTCGACTTCTCCGGGAACCTCGACACGGCGATCGCCATTCGCACGATGTTCGTCACGGGCGACGGCTCGGTCGCCAGCCTCCAGGCGGGTGCGGGCATCGTCGCCGACTCGGTGCCGGACGACGAGGATCTCGAGTGTCGGAACAAGGCGGCGGCGCTGCTCGCAGCGATCCCGGCCGCTCGCCGCATGACGGCCGCCCGCAGAGACGCCGGCACGCCGGCCTGACCCGTCGATCCGGGGCGTTCGCAGACGCCTACAGCGCGAGCGCGACGAGGAACAGCAGCGACAGCACCAGGAAGACGGCTCCGATGAGCGTCGCCAACGCCAGGAATCCGGGGAACGACGTCACCGCGCTCACCGCCGACGCCACGTGCTTCACGTCGTCGACCCGGCCGGTCACCATCGTCTTCATGTCGAAGAAGCCCCTCGACAGCTCGTCGATGCTCGTGTCGCCGTCGTCATCGAGACCGTCGAACGGACCGACGACG
>JBCBDK010000660.1:1122-2325 GCA_038529675.1 Actinomycetota bacterium | reverse complement strand
GAGCGGTGACGACGTCACGTTCACGCTGAAGGACAACCGTGCCCCCGACCCCGGGCCGACCGGTTGGTCCATGGTGTGGAGCGACGAGTTCGACGGCGAGGCCGGTGCTCCACCGGACCCGTCGAACTGGAGCTACGAGCTCGGCGACGTCACCCCCGACGGGAAGAACGGATGGGGCAACGAGGAGTTGCAGTACTACACCGCCGACACCGACAACAGTGCGACCGACGGCGCGGGCAACCTCGTCATCACCCTCGACGCGGCCGACGGCGGACGCGAGTGCTACTACGGCCCGTGCGAGTTCGAGTCCGCTCGACTCATCACCCAGCACAAAGCCGAGTTCGCCTACGGCCGGATCGAGTCCCGCCTGAAGGTGCCGACGGGCGGCGACGGCTTGTGGCCCGCCTTCTGGAGCCTCGGGACCGACATCAACGACAACCCGTGGCCCGCCGCCGGCGAGATCGACATCATGGAGTACGTCAGCCGACTCCCGGAGGAGATCTTCGGCACGATCCACGGACCGGGCTATTCGGGCGGCGAGAGCTTCAGCGGCATCTTCGACTTCGGCGAGCGCGTCGACCTCGGCTACCACACGTACGCCGTCGAATGGGAGCCGAACGAGATCCGCTGGTATCTGGACGGGCAGCTGTACCACCAGGCAGTGCCGGCTGACGTGGCGCCGAACCCGTGGGTGTTCGAGAAGCCGTACTTCCTGCTGTTGAACTTCGCGATCGGCGGCAACTTCGGCGGTACACCCGACCCCGCCAACACGTACCCGCAGGAGTACCTCGTGGACTACGTGCGGGTGTACCAAGGCCCCGACACCGCGGAGCGATTCGAGGCGAGTTTCGTCGACGACGTCGCAGGGTGGCAGCAGATCTCGATTCCTCTCGGCGATCTCACCCGGAGCGCCGATCAGCCGGCCGGTGCGCCGGACGACGGCCTCGGTCTCACCGAGGTCTGGGGCTACGACGTCACGTTGCCCGCAGAGGAGGGCACGTTCCTGTTCGACGACTTCCGCACCGTGCCGACGCCGCCTCCGAGCGAGCTGGTCGTCACGACCGATGCCGACGCCGGCCCCGGCTCACTGCGCGATGCGCTCGCGATGATCGGATCCGATGGCACGATCACCTTCGTCCCATCGCTGGCCGGCGGCACGATCGCACTGACCTCTGGCCAGCTCGTCGTCGACCAGTCGGTCAC
>JBCBDK010000660.1:0-1112 GCA_038529675.1 Actinomycetota bacterium | reverse complement strand
TCGACGGTGCAGATGCTCCGGGTCTCGGCATCAGCGGCTCCAACTCCTCGCGGGTGCTCGAGATCGTCGCGGGCGTCGAGGTGGAGCTGCGCGCGCTGTCCATCACGGACGGGGTCGCGTCGCCCCGGGGCGGCGGCATCCTCAACAACGGGACATTGCTGCTCGACGGTGTGGTCGTCGCCGGCAACACCGAGAACAGCGCGGGGCCACCGAACTTCGAGTTCGGCGGCGGTGGCATCTACAACGGCTCGGGGGCGAGCTTGGACCTGGTGGACACCACGGTGCGCGACAACACCTCGGTCAATCAACCTGCGGGTGGCATCTACGGCTTCTTCGGGAGCACGATCACCATCACCCGGAGCACGGTGTCCGGCAACATCGGCGGCGACGTGGGCGGCGGACTGCGTTCGCTCGGCGACGCCACCATCGACAACAGCACCTTCAGTGGCAACACCTCCACGGCATGGCACGGTGGAGGTGTCTTCCACACCGACGGTCGGCTGTCGGTGACCAATTCGACCTTCGCCGAGAACGTGGCCCCTGACGGCACGGCGTCGGGCATCGTGGTCGCGACGTTCGGCGCGCCGGCCACCGCCACGCTGGAGAACAACGTCCTGCAAGGCAACGGCGGAGCGTTCGCGTGTGCGATCGAGGGTGGTGCCGCAGCGACGATCACGTCACTCGGCTCCAACGTCATCGGCGACGGCTCATGCAACCCGGTCGGCACGGACCTCGCGAACACCGATGCGCTGCTCGGAGCGTTGGCCGACAACGGTGGGCCGACGCTGACGCACCTGCCCGCCGTCGACAGCCCGGCGATCGACGTCGTGGGCGGTGCGTGCGCAGCGACCGACCAGCGCGGGGTCGTGCGTCCGCAAGGCGCCGCCTGTGACGCAGGCTCCGTCGAGGTCGCGACCCCGACCTGACACGTCCCGAACTGGTGCTCGGAGCACGCGCACTTGTCGCCGAGCGATTCGCCCGTCCCGTCGGTGATATTGAGTCAAAGCGACTCAAGAAAGGTGATGTCAGCGTTGGCGTTGTGCAGCGGAACCCGTAGCCTGACAGGCATCCCCTCAAGATCTCCACTCCTGCGGTGAGCCACC
Organism: Actinomycetota bacterium; assembly: GCA_038529675.1. Lineage (GTDB taxonomy): Bacteria > Actinomycetota > Acidimicrobiia > Acidimicrobiales > Ilumatobacteraceae > Ilumatobacter_A. The sequence goes on along the minus strand of JBCBDK010000660.1, from coordinate 9 downwards.
GCGTCAGTT
>JBCBDK010000659.1:0-2325 GCA_038529675.1 Actinomycetota bacterium | reverse complement strand
CCGACGGCGTGAACGACTCGTGGGACGCCACCGTCGAGTACGAGGGCACCGACGAGTACGACAACCGCTGTCGTGTCGTCACCTTCCGACCACCGACCGGCCACGACGGTCCATGGGAGGGAGCCGACATCTTCGCCCGCCACGGTCAGGTCGTCACGCTGCTGTCCATCTGCGGCGTCGACCAGGCCGCGCTCGACACCCGCGACGAGGACCAGGACGCCCGCGACGACCTCGCGGACACGATCGACGACGTCGCGACCACCTCGCCCGAGGACCGCCGGCCCCTGGCGCTCGACCCCGACACCCGCTACGAGATCGAGGTCCGCTGGAGTTGGCAGGCATGGCAGGCCACCGACGGCGAGAAGACGCCGCCCGCCGCGGTCGACTCGAACGCATGGACGCCCGCCGACCCGGAGGTGTTCACCTTCGCCACCGCGCCGGCGACGACCGATCCGCCCGAGGTGCCCGACGGGCTCAACGAGTACCTGTTCGACGCATCGGACGTCGGCCGGTACGTGATCGCCACGGAGCCGGCCGACGGTCGCGGCACGCACTTCGTCGACGACCCGATCTGGATCCACTTCGAGGTCGATCACATCGAGACGCTGCTCGACCAGTACGGCCACGAACTCGCCATCGAGGTGCGCCGGACCGATCCACCTCCGCAGCGCGGCGCCGACATCAGCATGTTGATCGCGCCGCTCGCGACGCAGGTGGCCTGGCTGCCGTTGGCAACGCAGTACCAGGCGACGGGCACGCGCGCGCTCAACCAGGCGGTGCTCGACTCGCCGTGTCTCCCCGACGGATCACCGTTCGGTGGTGCAAGTGCGGCGGTCGACGTCGAGCTCGATCCCGACGCCGACTACGACCTCCTGCTCACCGCGAAGGGCGGCACCGGCGGCGACCGTGTGATCAGGGCGACGCGGTTCCACACCTCGCGCTACGCAGAGCCCGACGAACTCGTCGCCGCACTCGGCTTCGGTGCGACCGGCGCCTCACCGCCCGACGAGCTGATCCTCACCGACGACCAGGACCTGCCCGCCGGCGACCTGGTCGTCGGTGACCTCACCCTCGATGAAGCGCTGCGCGACATCGGTGCGGACACGCTGCCGTTGCCGTCGTACGGCTGCCGGACGTACCTGCTGTGGCGGCTCGAGGGCTCGGCGTGGAGGATCGCCGGCGTCCTGCTCGACAGCCTCGAGACGATGAGTCGCCAGCGCACCGTCGTCGATGCGGACGGCGTCGCCGGGCTCGGCGACCGTGCCGTGCTCGAACGACTCGAGATCGGTGGCCGCCACCTCGACCCCGTCCGGGCGAACGCCAACTGGACCCGCGTCCTGCTCGTGCCGTCCACGACGATCGAACCCAGCGGCGACGACCTCGACCTCGTGATCCGGACCGACGCGGCCGACGCCACGGGCAGCCGGCACCTCCCACCACGACCACTGTTGCTCGACCGAGAGGGGTTGCTGTGAGCGACGCACCGATCGCATCCGTCGACGTGCTCAACGTCCACGGCCTGTACGCCGACCCGATCGAGCCCCACGCGCGGCCGGGCAACCACGTGCGCGTGACGAGCCACCCACTGCTGGGTCTGCCGGCCGCGCCGCTGATGTACTGGCGCGGGATGCTCGACGACAAGTCGATGCGCCGACTCCGGACCGATGTCACCTTCCGGGATCTCGACGGCAGCACACTCACCGCACCGGTGGAGGTTCGCCCGGATCGTCCGATCGAGGTCCACTTCGGGTCGGCCGGTGGCACGTGCATCTTCGCCAACCTGATCGTCGACACGAACCAGCTCGACGTCGAGATGTACGTGCCGAGCGCGCTGGGACCGGTTCACGCCGGCACGCGTTCGGACTTCCCGTACTCGGTGAGTGCACACTCGATCGACCACCTCGTGCTCCGGAGCCGTTCGGGATCGCACCAGGTCAACGAGGTTCGTTGGGCGGCACTCGACGAGTTCCCCGACATCGGGCTCGACCAGTGGACGATCAGCCAGCTTCCCCACCCGGGCACGATCCGCTACCTCCAGACCGACGATTGGGAGGCCGAGGTCGAGGGCCGCATCGTGCTCCAGGCACCGCAGCGTCGGCCGTTGCAGGAGGAGACCGGTCGTCCCGCCCCACTCGCCGCGTCGATCGAGGGACCCGCGTTCGAGCTCGATCGAGTGATGTCGCTGACCGCCGAGGTGCGCGACAAGGATCTGCCACCGTTGCTCACCGACCTGTCGCAACGCCAGCGCGACATGTTTGCCGAGGAGGAGGTCGCCGACCAGACCGGCACCGCAGATTATTACCTTCATCAGGCGTCATCCAGCTC
>JBCBDK010000658.1:0-2326 GCA_038529675.1 Actinomycetota bacterium | reverse complement strand
CCAGTGCGTAGAACTCCTCGGTCAGCAACTGCCCGGTACCGATGATCGCGACGGCGTCGGGTCCGTGCTCCTCGACCGCTCGTGCGAAGCCGGCGAGCATCTGGTCGATCGCGTCATCCCAGTCGGCCTCCCGTCCGCCGATGGTCGGGTGCCGGAGCCGTCCCGGGGCGTGGATCGGCAGGTGCTCCGCGAGCCCCTTGGGGCACAGTCGGCCGCGGTTGACCGGGTGGTCGGGGTCGCCCTTGGTCGCGACGATCCGATCGTCGCGCACGCCGACGTACATGCCGCACCCCACCGAGCAGTAGCCGCAGGTCGTCCTCACCCAGCGGTCGACGCGCTGCTCGCGGTTGATCACCCCGAACGTGTCGTCCTCGACGTAGCCGTAGCGGTCACCACCGTGGTCGAAGCCGAGCCGGTCGATCGACCGGAGGAAGGGGATCTTCGCGACCAGCCGCTCGAGCATCAGACCCGACCTCGGAAGAACGCGCCCGGAACCGACCGGGGTACCGCGGTCACGAAGAACAGCCATCGCCCGACGATCTCGGTCACCACCACCGCCACGATGCCGAGCAGAGCGAGGTCGAACGCGAGCGCGCAGACTGCGACGAGTGCAGCGACGACACGAAGGGTGAACCAGCTGCGCAACGGGCCGACGGTGAGCGCCCAACTGCCGTGACGCTCGATGCCGTCGCCGGCACGGAGCCGGATGAGGTTGATGACCTGCGCGATCAGGGCGACCGACAGACCGACCAACGAGAGCCAGCGACCGCCACCGTCGCGGAGCATGGCGTGGAGTGCACCACCGGTCGCGACGCCGCTGGCCACGAACGCCACGCCGGTCAGTGGCGTGTCCCACGAGGGCCGGCCCGGCACCATGTAGAGCCGAGCGCTCACGACCGCCGCGGCGACCGCCACGCCGGCGCCGACTCCTGCGGTGACGGTCGACGGGGCGAGTGCGGCCACCCCGCACGCCACCGCGAGGACGACGAAGGCGATCGCCTCACGCGAGAGCCACGAGTGACGCCAACCTCGGAATGCCTTCGCTGCCATGATCGGGCGGCCGAGGTGCAGCAGCGACGCGTTCATGCCGGCGACGGTCATGGCGAACGCGAGGCAGGGGACGAGGACGTCGTCGGTCGGCGAACCGGCGACGAGCAGGGCGACGAACAGCCCGATCGCCACCTCGGTCAGGAGGGTGACGGCGACGAGCGGCCAGTGCGGATGTGCGGGTGCGAGTGCGTGGTCACCTCCCGTCCACGTCGTGTCGGGCACGTCGTCGGGCAGCACCAGCCGGGTGGTGGACAGCGAGATGCCCGACGGCGGCAGGTTCGGCCCGTCTGCCGCAGCGTGATCCGCACGCCACTCGGCGACGTCCACGGCCTCGATCCCAATCGCGTGGGTCGGGCAGGCGTCGACGCACGCCGAGGTGAACCCCTGCTCGAGGCGTGGCTTGCACATGTCGCACTTCGACACGATCCTTCGATCGGGCTGGAACTGCGGCACGGAGTACGGGCAGGTCCACGTGCAGTACTGGCAGCCGATGCACTCGTCGGCCAGGTGGTCGACGATGCCCGACGACAGTTTCACGTAGGCGTCGGCCGGGCACCCTTCGAGGCAGGTCGGTTCGAGGCAGTGGTTGCACGCCATCGACATGTGCAACGTCCGCGTCACCGGGAACACGCCGCCTTCGATCTCGCCGACTCGGCGCCACACCGTGTCGGTCGGGAGATGGTTCTGCTCGGCGCATGCCACCTCACACGAGTGGCACCCGACGCACGCCGACATGTCGAACGTGAACCGGTACTGCTGGCCCTCCTCGAGCGGGATCAGCGACGGCCCGGACTCGGTGATGCCGTGATCGACTCGTCGTGTCCGCTTCGGGATCAGCTCGACCGGTGTCGCGATCTCGGTCATCTGACCACGTCACCCGGCGTCGGACGACGCGCCGTGCTCGTACTCCTCGAGGAACTCGAGTACCTCCTGGCGGTACTCGTAGAACTGCGGATCCTCGAGCAGCTGTTTGCGATCGCGCGGTCGCGGCAGGTCGACTTCGAGCACCTTGCCGATCTTCGCCGCCGGTCCGTTGGTCATCATGACGACCCGGTCGGCGAGCAGGATCGCTTCATCTACATCGTGGGTGACGCAGATCGTCGTCACCCGGGTGCGGTTCCACACCTCGACGAGCACGTCCTGCAGATCCCACCGGGTGAGGCTGTCGAGCATGCCGAACGGCTCGTCGAGGAGCAGTAGTTTCGGGCTGAGCGCGAACGCACGGGCGAGTCCGACACGCTGGCGCATGCCGTTCGACATCGCCGCCGCCTTCTTG
>JBCBDK010000657.1:0-2336 GCA_038529675.1 Actinomycetota bacterium | reverse complement strand
GGTCGAGCGTCACGCGCAGCATGCTGCACCGGCCCGAGTGGCGCATGTTGATCGACCTGCCGACCGTGACGCCGATCCTGACCGCCATCTTCGAGTCGACCGACTATCTCCTGCGTGCTGCGAGCGGCGACTTCTGCCTCCCGGGCGCGACCGAGTACCAGCCCCTGCACTCCGATGTTCGGGACTACGACACCGACGCACCAAGCCCGTACAGCGCGTTCCACGACCCGCGTGGGTTCCTCACGATCAGAGACCTGCCGACGCCGTACGTCGCGGTCAACTTCCTGCCCGACGAGCAGACCGCGCTCAACGGCCCGACCCGCCAGATCCCTGGTTCGCAGCACGCTCGTGCGCCCATCCCCACCCTCGACGAGGAGCCGGAGTGGATGCGACTCAGCACCGTCTGCCCGGCACCGGCGGGTGCGATCCAGATCCGCGACGTGCGCGCCTGGCACGGCGGCACGCCGAACCTGTCCGACGACCTCCGTGCGATCCCGAACCTCGAGTTCTATGCGCCGTGGTTTCGCGAGCCGATGATCCCCGGCATCAGCCACCGCGACCATCAGTCGCTCTCCGAACACGCCCGACATCTCACTCGCTTCGTCGTCGCCGACTCCGGCGACGAACTCCCGAGCGGCTACTCGGTCACGGCACTCCCGAACCGGCTGAGCCCGCGGCGCCCGGACTGACCGACGACACCGGCAACGGGGACGCCGTTGGTCAGCACGTCGTCGGCCGGCGACGAGCGGGGGTCGGCGCATCAACTCGACGAAATCGGGCGCTTTCGGCGACGGACCGCCTCGGCGCGCGTTATCGCTCGGGACGGCGTGCACATCGTGCCCCCGCTCTGCAGGTCGGCACGTCACGCTTGGGATGAGACCGGCAACGCACCACCAGATCGCCAAGTGATCGCCGATCGCTCCCGTTCCTCTGCGCCTGACTCCCCGACGAGTCGAGCGGGTTCGTCGGTCAGTCGACGAGGCGTCGAAGCCGCTCAGCGATGTCGTCGAGCGCGAGTTCCGCCTTGGCAACCTGCATCACCAACGTGTAGACGTCATCGTTGGATGCGGCTGCGACGCTGACGTCGTTGATCTCGAGAAAGACTGCGACCGAGAGCCAACCGAGCCGCTTGTTGCCGTCGACGAGGGCATGATTTCCGACCACGGACTGCAGCAGCGCCGCCGCCTTGAGCCACGTCGTCGGATAGGCATCCTCGGCGCCAACAGTGGTTTGAGGCCGCGCGACGGCCGAGGCCAGCAGGCCGACATCGCGGATCGGCGGCGGGTCGCCGACCAAGCGGCGCGCAAGGTCGATCAGGTCGTCGAGATCAAGGAACTCGACGGGAGGCTCAACGGCCAAGTCGATCGATCGCGTCGGCGTGCACGTCGGTGATCAACTCAGCGGCTGCGGCGACTCTGGACCGGTGCTCCGAACGTGCCACGTAGTCACGAATCGCACGGCGAGCAGCCTCCTGCATCGAGATCCCCTCCGCTCCTGCTCGGTCGCGAAGCGCGCTCTGCTCGTCTTTCGAGAGCCTCAGTGTCATAGCCATCTCACCATGGTATCAAAATGATACCGAAACGAGCACCAACCGCACTCAGTCGTGGATCAACGACGGCCGCCGTCGAACTGACAACCGAATCCCCCAAGGTGGACCACTGAAGCGAGGTAGGCGTCGACTCCCGGATCGCCTTGGCCCTGCACGAGGCCGCGAGTGGCTCGGCGACGAACCCCTGGGGTGCGTCCTCGATGCCGCCGGCGAACTCGGACAAGTCCAGACCGACGCGACAGCGGCCGCGACTCCGGAAACCAGCGACACGCAAGACCCGACGACGTCTGCCCCACCGGCTGGAGTTGCCCATCCGATTGGACACCGCCGGTTGCCGGACCGACTCGATAGCCGCTCCGCACCACACGCTCACGACCCGCCTGGAAATGCGCGCCCGCGGCAGCGGTCGGCCGCCGAGCAGTACGGCACGTACGCGAGCGGCGAGCCGCACATGTCGCCGGGCCTGGACGACGTCACAGACGAGATTCCCCAGTTGGACGCAACCCCGCGGGCGGGCGCTGCGGTCCCGACCTGGGGCGCAGCCATCTCACGTAGCTGGTCCGGTGACCATCTCAGAGAGCGGGGCCTCTTCGTGACGCTCCGACGAAACCGCCGGACATCCTCCAGTTGATGCGGCTACCCCAGGCACGGGGACCAGCGACGTCGGGTCAGATCAGGTGGCGTCGGCGTCGTTGTCGTTCGACTCGTCCGATGTCGCAGTCGTCGCCAAGAGCTCGGCGTCGACGTCGGCATCGGCTCCGCGCGAGGGTTCGCCGACGCCACCTGA
>JBCBDK010000656.1:0-2344 GCA_038529675.1 Actinomycetota bacterium | reverse complement strand
GGCCACATCTCGGCGAACCCGTCGACGTCGCCGCCATAGCGCGCTTCGGCATCGTCGGGCGCGACGAGTCCGAGGCGGACCAGGCTCAACGCTTCGATCCAGGGCGCGACCGGATCGCTGTTGCGCCGCCGGGGGAACGACACGAGGTCGCCGATGATCCGTCGGACGTCGGGTTCGTCGATCGTTCGCCACCGACGGTCCTGCGGCGCGAACGGTGGTGTCCCGTTGACGATCGCGAGTCCGATCGAGTTCAGCGTCCGCACGTGCAGCCCGGGGAGATCAGGCGTGCGTTCGCTCATCTCCTCCTGCGCCCGCTTGTTGAACGCCACGAGCGTCAACGCGCTCGCCGGTAACTGCCACCCCTGCAGCAGATGGCGGGCGCGCTCGGTGAGCACGCGGGTCTTGCCGGACCCGGCGGGCGCGATGATGCGCGCCGCGCCACCGGGATGGGTGACCGCTGCGAGCTGATCGGGCGCCAGGTCGGCGTCGCTCCGGTTGGTGTCGGGGTGCTGCGTGCCGAGATGCTCGAGGGTGACGTGGTGGACGACGGGCACCCCGTCGATCGGATCGACATGGCGGACCGGGCCGGCGTCGAGCCAGACGAGCGTCCCGTCAGCGAGCAGCACATCGCCCGCCGAGCCACCCTCCACCGGCCGACATCCACCGGCGAGGGCACGGTCGAGCGCCAACCACCGCGGCTCGCTGTGGCGGAGGTCGATCGAGTTGAGCCACACCAGGTGGTGAAGTTCCTCGAGATCGAATGCGAACCGGGCACCGACACGATGCGGGTCGGCGTCGGTCGCGAGTGCCGGCGCCCGATCGAAGTCGACGTCGAGCGCGATGACGAGTCGAGTCGAGTCGACCGCAGCCGCACGCAGCGTCGTGAGCGTCGCCGACGGGTCGCGGAGCTCGTCGGCCCCGATCGTGACGACCTCGGCACCGGACCACGGCGCCGGCACCGCCACACCGGGCTCGGCCACCGCCCATCGCCCGAGCGCGTCGGGCCCGGCGCCGGCGACTGCAACACCACGCGGCACCTCCTCGAGCCCGACGGCAGGTGACGCCACCGCCCGCCGCGGGCCCGAACCCGAACGATGCGACCGAGCACGATCGGGGTCGGAGTCCGAGCGTTCTCGAGCCGGGCGGACCGACGGGCCCGCCAGACCGGGGTCATTCGTCGGGGGTGGGATGTCGGCGGTCGGGTCGGCGAGCGGCGGTGGGATGTCCACGGTCGGGTCGCCGGGAAGTGCGCCACCGGCCCGGTGGTCGTCGGTGGCGCCGGCCGATTCCGCACCGTCGCTGCGCTCCCAACAGGCACGAACGTCGGCCGGCCGCTGGTGCGTTCCGCCGCAGTACGCACACGAGATCGCCATCACGGCGATCGTATCGTCGGGGGCGGCGCGTCGTACGCACGTTCGGTCACCGCGGCGGGCCGGGTATCCGCCGATCGTGGCGTGAGCACAGGTTCAGGGCCCCTGCCCCATGGCCCCGCGGCTGCGGTCGCCTCGCGACGGCCGTTCGCCCACGGGGCTGGCTCCGTCCGTGTCACGCCACGATCGGCACGGGTTCCGACTGTACGGAAGCTGGCCTGTGAGGTGCCAGAGGATGACCCTGTGAATTCCGGGACGGAACTGGGGAAACGGCGTGTGGACGAGGTGTGAACGTCCACGTGGTTCTCCACAACTGTGGACAACCGTCGGCGGGACGGCGACGCGACGTCACGCGGGCACCAACTCGACCGGGATGCCGTTGAGCACTGACGTGCCCGAGAGCGGGTCCATCGCCTCGTGGTCGGCGAGCACGTTGGAGTTCACGCCCGCTCGTTCGGCGGCCACTCGCAGCTTCGTCCCCGGCAGATCGTGACCCCAGCCGTGGGGCAGGCTGACGACACCCGGTCGGATCTCGTCGGTCACCTCGACCGGAACCGTGAGGCTCCCGACCCGTGACGTCACGGTGGCCGACGTGCCGTCGGCGAGACCGAGCCGGTCGGCGTCGTCGGGGTGCACGTGCAACGTGCAGCGCGGCTTCCCCTTCACCAGCACGTCGATGTTGTGCATCCAGGAGTTGTTGCTGCGGAGGTGCCGACGCCCGACGAGGACGACATCGCGAACGGCCAGCTCCTCGATCGAGTCGGCGAGGCGGTCGAGATCGTCGACCAACACTTGCGGAGCCAGCTCGATCCGCCCCGACGGCGTCCGAAGAATCTCGGGGAGCCGCGGTTCCAACGCTCCGAAGTCCTTCCCGTGGGGATGCTCGATCAGATCGTCGAGCGACGTCCCATCGGGGTCGGCACCGAAGCCGTCACCGAACGGGCCCGTGCGCAGCAGCGCGTCGAGGATCCGGT
>JBCBDK010000655.1:0-2352 GCA_038529675.1 Actinomycetota bacterium | reverse complement strand
GACGTGTGATCGGGACGGGTGGCCGGTGTTCGATCAGCCGACGACGATCGAGCCCACCAACCCACCTTCAACACACACCAACCAACAACCACCGCCAATCGGAAGGAATCACCGTGAACACCACCATCACCACCACAAATGACACCAGCAACCACACCGGCAACAACGAGGCCGACGCCGTCGGCGCTCGCCCCCGAGCACGCACCCGACGTCGGGTCGCCGTGATCGGCGCCGGCGCCGCGATCGCACTCGCCGCCTGCGGCTCGGACAGCGACGCCACACCCGCCACCGAGCCGGCACCGCAGGCGACCGCCGCACCTGCTGCCGAGCCGGCTGCCGCGCCGGCACCGGCCGACGCAGCTCCGTCGATCGCTGCCGTCACTGCGGCGACCACCGATCTCGGTGAGGTGCTCGTCGGCGACCGGGGTCTGACGCTGTACGGCTTCACCAACGACGTCGACGCGATCTCGGCCTGCTACGGCGCATGCGCCGACGCCTGGCCGCCGCTGATCGTCGACGCCGACTGGTCGATCGCCCCAGGCCTCGACGCCGGCATCTTCGCCACGACCACCCGCGACGACGGCAGCTTGCAGCTCGTCGCCGGCAAGTGGCCGCTCTACTACTTCGCCGGCGACGCAGCGGCCGGCGACATCAACGGGCAGAACTCGGGCGACGTCTGGTTCGCCGTCGACACCGCCGGCCTGCTCGTCCAGGGTGACGGTGCGGCTCCCGCCGAGGACGGTGCGGCCGAGGAGGCAGCGGCGGACGGCGCGGACGAGGGTGCGGTCGAGTCAGCGCCCGCACCGGTCCAGGTCGTGGCGAACGACCTCGGCGACATCCTGGCCGACGACGCCGGACTGACGCTGTACGGCTTCACCGAGGACGTCGACGGCAACCCGACGTGTGAGGGTGCGTGCGCCGACGCCTGGCCGCCGCTGCTCGCCGACGAGGTGCCCGCCGGACTCGACCCGGCCGTGTTCTCGATCGTGCCCCGCCCCGACGGTACGAACCAGCTGAAGGCCGGCGCCTGGCCGCTGTACCTGTTCGCCGGTGACGCCGCCCCGGGCGACACCGCCGGCCAGGGTTCGGGCGACGTCTGGTTCGTCGTCGCCCCCGACGGTTCGCTCGTCGGCGCCGGCGGCGCCGAGTCGCTCGCACCGGCGGATGAGGCCGGGGAGCCCGCCGAGTCCGACGGCTACGACTACTGAGCGACTCGTGCTGAGCGACTCGTACGGCGGCTCGTGCTGAGCGCGTCGCACAGCGAGTCGTGATCAGCGAGCGACACGAGAACTGATCCGGCGGAGGATCAGCGACGAGGGGCCGGGGTTCGACCCGGCCCCTCGTTTCGCGCCGGTCGGGACGACGTGAGCGTCAAATCCGGTACGCCGCAGCGCCAGTAGCCTCACCGCCATGACCGCGGCGCCTCCGTCACTTCGCTCGATCGCCGAGCGGTGCACGACGCGTCTCGACGACTTCCTGGCGTCCGAACGTGACCGATGGGCCGGCTTCGATCCGCAGTTGGCGCAGCCGATCGACGAGATCCGCCGTCTCGTGTTGTCGGGCGGCAAACGACTTCGTCCGGCGTTCACGCACTGGGGCTACGTCGGAGCCGGCGGCGACCCGGAGGCTCAGATCAACGTCGACGCCGGCTGCGCATTCGAACTGATGCACGCCTTCGCGTTGTTCCACGACGACGTGATGGACGATGCCGACAGCCGACGCGGGCAACCGACGACGCACGTGGTCGCCGCCAAGGAGCACGCCGAGCAGGGGTGGGCCGGCGAGTCCCGCCGCTTCGGCGAAGGTGTCGCGATCCTGGTCGGTGACCTCGCCTTCGTGTACGCCGACCAGTTGCTCGAGGAGGCCACGCCCGAGGCGGCCCGGATCTGGAACGAGCTGCGCATCGAACTCAACATCGGCCAGTACCTCGACATCCTCGGCGGCGTCAGCCGCACGCGCGAGATCGTCACCGCCGAACGCATCTGTCGGTACAAGTCGGGCAAGTACACGATCGAACGGCCGCTCCACCTCGGTGCGGTCCTGGCCGATGCCGAGCGAGCCGCCGAGCTGCTGCCGCATCTCTCGAACTACGGCTTGCCGCTCGGCGACGCGTTTCAGATGCGCGACGACGTGATGGGCGCATTCGGTGACGAGGCCGACACCGGCAAACCCGTCGGCGGCGATCTCATCGAGGGGAAGCCGACACCGTTGCTGGCGCGTGCGGTGCGGTCGGCCGACGCCGCACAGCGAGCAGTGCTCGACCTCGTGGGCGATCCAGCACTGTCGCCGAGCGACGTGGCCCGGGTCCAACAGGCGATCGTCGACACGGGTGCCCTCGACGAACTCGAGCGG
>JBCBDK010000654.1:0-2354 GCA_038529675.1 Actinomycetota bacterium | reverse complement strand
CGTGTTCGTTGCGGTGGTTCGGGGGTGGTGGTCGTTGGTGGTGGAGGTCGGTTCGGTGGTCGTGGGATCGGATTCGGTCGGCGGGTCGGTGGGGAGGGTGATCGGACCACCGATGAGGTCTTCGAGCTTCCGGCGGGGGACGCGGAGCTGCTTGCCGAAACGGACGGCGGGGAAGTCGCCTTCGCCGTGATCGGCGGCGCGTCGGGCGAGTTGGTATGCGGAGGTGCGTCCGATGCCGCAGACGGCGGCGGTCTGCTCGACGGTGAGGAACTCCTGGCGGGCTCCGCTCACGATCCCTGCCCCTTCGCCGACGAAGGCCACGAGGGCGTCGCACGTCGCTGGTCGACCGTCGGTCGAGCGCCGGGCGCACAATGATGCGACATCACCTTCCATATACACCGGCGAGCAGCAGCGCCGTTGCATGTCGTTTCGAGTCGGACCATCCGAGGCACCTCCTTCGTTCACCTACGAAGGCCTCATGAGCGGCGGCGCGTTACATGAGAAATGCGACCACTTCCCTCGGCGCGCCGGCATCGGTACGTTGATCCGAGGGGCGCCGACGACCGATCCGGGAGATCGACTCATGGCTCACATCGCCAAGAAAGGGAACCGCTACTACGTCGTCGTGTACGGCGGCATCGACGCCGCCACCGGCCGGGAGACCCGTGACTGGCACGACGGCTATGCCACTCGCAAGGAGGCCGAGCGCGCTGCGGCCGAGATCACGAAGCGGCAGCACGACGGCGAGTACCGGTCGCCGGATCGGATCACGCTCGCCGAGTACCTGATCGATCGGTGGTTGCCGTTGAAGAAGTCGCAGCTGAGCCGCTCGACGTTCGACTCGTACCGCAACAACGTCCGGCTGCACGTGGCACCGAGAGTCGGATCGATTCAGCTCCGCCAGCTTCAGCCCGAGGACCTCGACACGCTCTACGCCGAGCTGCTCGTGGACGGCAAGCTCAACGGCGCTGGCGGCGGACTCGCACCGAAGACGGTTCGGAACATCCACGGCATGCTCCGCAAGGCGCTCGCCGACGCGCACCGCAAGGGCACGGTCCACCGCAACGTGGCCGACCTCGCCGACCCACCGACCGTGCGACATGCCGGCGCGAATGAGCAGCAGGTGTGGTCGACCGACGAGCTGCGCTCGTTCCTCGATGCGATCGAGGACACCGACTGGTTCGCTCCGATCTACCTCGCAGCCAACACCGGTATGCGACGCGGCGAGTTACTCGGGATGATGTGGCGCAAGGTCGACCTCGATGAGGCCCGCCTCGTCGTCGACCAGCAGTTGCTCTCCGTCGGCTACGACGCCGAGGTCGGCGCACCGAAGACGTCGACGAGTCGACGCACGATCGATCTCGACCCGAGGACGGTCGCCGTGCTGCGGACGTGGCGCCGAGTGCAGCTCGAGCAACTGATGGCGAACGGGACGCGCAACGACGGCGACTTCGTGTTCACTCACCCCGAGACCGGTGAGCCCGTCCACCCCGACCGCTTCTCGAAGGTGTGGGACCAACTCGTCGCCGAGCACGGCCCCCGCCGCATCCGTCTCCACGACCTCCGCCATACCCACGCCTCGATCCTTCTCAAGGCGAACGTGCCTGTGAAGGTCGTCAGCGAACGCCTCGGTCACAGCAGCCCCGCCTTCACCATGACCGTGTACCAACACGTGCTCCCCGGCATGCAAGCCGATGCTGCAGCAGCGTTCGGCGACGCGTTGTTCGGATCGAGCGAACATCGAGATCGGAACTCGACTCAACCAACGCTGTAGCACCCCTACGTCATGATCGAACGTATGTTCAATCCAACCTGTCGGAGCGCTGGGGCCCAGGGCGGCTCTGCGGGAAAGGTACGGTGAAGAAATGGCGACGCGGCAGCTTGTCCGGCGTGAGCCCTCGCAGCCAGGGCCAGCTCTTGGGTTGGTCGACCCTGCTCGGCTTGCCGCCGCCTCACTTCGCGTGTCTGCCGGTTCGGACGCGCTAATGAGTTTGGCCGCGATCTGTGACCAGTTTGGCTTTCAACTTCGCCGCGTGGAATTGGAGTCGGTCTCAGGTCGTGAGATCGGACCGATCGGCGAAGAGATTGAGTCCCAGGTAGCGGACCTTCTACGCAGCAACAATGTTCAAGCTGCCACAGCCTTGCTCGAAAGCATGCCGAGCCTGTACCTCTACCACGTTGACCTTCGAGACACCGCCTCCCACCGCAACTTGTACGTGAATCGGTACGGCATCGTTGACCTTCGATCGGTCGGTTCCCCGATGGACCAGCCAGCCGTAGACGCCGAGCGTCGTGTGTTGGAAGCGATGCAGAAGGCGTTGGAGCTTGGAACCGCATAGCCTTCGCGATCGACT
>JBCBDK010000653.1:0-2362 GCA_038529675.1 Actinomycetota bacterium | reverse complement strand
TGAACTTCTCACCCGTGTCGCTCAGGACGAACGGCCAACCGCCGGGCACTCCCTCCAGCTCGGCTTTGATCTCCGGCACGGTGGTGCTGAACCACGTCGTCGGGTCCACCGGGAACTGCGACTCGCCGAGTGCCATCTGCTGGGCAGCGACGTTGAAGTCGAGGAAGTAGTCGAACAGCTCGTAGTCGCCCATCACGCCGCAGATCGGCATGGCACCGTCGTACAGCTGGTGGTGCTCCTCGATCGCGACGCCGGTGATGTGGCCACCCATCGACGCACCCGAGAGCAGGACGAGGTCGGGCTCGGCGGGAAGCAGCTCGTCGATCACGTGGTCCGCGAGTTCCTTGGTGTTGTCCACGCCTTGGCGGACGGCGTACCCGTTGCGCTCGTAGCTCGAGGCGGCCCAGGCATACCCCTGGTCGATCAGGTGCTCGCGGATCGGCGGGTTGTCGACGTACAGCTCGAGGCCTTCGCCCCGATAGCCGTGCGCCCACATGAGCAGCGAACCGTTCCAGTCGGCCGGGATCTCGAAGCGCCATGCAGCGCCGTCGATGTCGCCCCAGAGCGTCTCGGTGTCGGTGCCCGGCAGCGACTCGAACACGAGCCGGTCCGGGTCGTAGAACCAGGTGTCCTCGGCGGATGCGACCGGCCCGGATGCGGCCGACCCGACCAGTGACACGCTCGCGAGTGCGGCGACTGCCGACCCGAACGCGATCGTTCGACGGAACTTCTTCATGATGGTGACTCCCCTCGTCGGGCGTCACCATAGAGAATCCTGACCGGCGCGAAAGACTTGGCGGCGAAACTGTCACCGCCGGCACGGTCGTGTGTCAGCCGAGGCGGCGCAGTTCGGTGTTGTGGACGTAGGTGACGATCACGATCACCAAGCTGATCGCCGCGGCCGACGAGATCGTGGCGCCCGTGCCGATCGTGGTGGCCGCCACACCGAGCGCCAGTGCGCCGAGTGGGAACAGCCCTTGGGCGACGAGCGTGTAGACGCCCATCGTCCGGCCCATCAGTTCCAGCGGGGTGCTCGACTGGATCAACCCCTGGTTCATGTTGATGAAGAACCCGCCCGCCAGGCCCATCAGGAACGCCAGCGCGACCACCGCGACGAAGGAAGGTGCGAGCCCGGTGCAGAAGGTCACGGTCGAGCCGCACATCATCGCCCGTTGGAAGACGGCGCCTTTGTTCGCCATGTCACCCTTGCGCATCACGAACACGGACGAGATCGCGATACCGACACCCATCAGCGCGAACGGGATCGCGGCGTCGCCCGCCGATCGGTCGAACTCGTCCTTCACGTGTGCCTGGAGCGTGACCATGACCGCCGGATTCACCGTCATCGACGACATGAACAGCAGTCCGAACAGTGTGCGCAGATGACGGTCCCGCCAGATGTGTCGCACCGCCTCTGCAGTGTCGGCGAGCACGCTGCGACGCTCCACGGCGACGGGACGCTCGGGGACGTCGAGCCGGATCAGGAACAGCGAGCCGACTCCGAGCAGCGCGGCCAGGAACCAGAACGCGCCGTCGAAGCCGAACGTCTCACCGGCCGCCCGGACGAGGACCGGCCCGAGGATCAGCGACAGCGTCATCGCGATCGCGTTGAGGGCGATCGCACCGAACAGCTGCTCGCGCTTGACGAGCACCGGGACGAGCGACGACCGCACGGGGTGGCCGATCGTGGTGGCGGCGCCGGCGAGGAGGGTGAGCGCCAGCAGCCAGCCGTAGCCGGTGTCGAACGACTCGGGGGCGCCGAGGCTTCCCTCACCCAGCATGCGGTCGGCGACCTCGCCGCCGGGTCCGACGATGCCTTGATCGATGAACACCGCCGTCAGTGCCATCACGGAGGCGCCCGCCAGCTGCGTCACGACGAGCATGCGCTTGCGGTTCCACCGGTCGGCCCACGCTCCGGCGTGGAGGACGAGCAGCAGCGTCGGGGCGCCGAGCGCGAAGACCACCATGCCCTGCGAGCCCTCGTCCCGAAGGAGCAGGTCGAGTACGACCCAGCCGAAGGCGAACCGCTGCGCGTTGACGACCAGGAAGAAGGCGATGTTCGTCAGCCAGAGGCGGCGGAACCCCGGCTCGGCGAGCGCGCCCCGGCCGGCCGACGTCTCGGAGGGCGGTGTTCCCGTGCTCGTCGCCTCGGGTTCACCTCCCGTTTCCGTGGTCGTCACGTCTGGCAGCTTGGCAGACCGAATCCGCCGGCTCCGAGCCTGGCGGTGACGCCCCCGGCGCGTGCCGGTGCCGAGCCGCAAAACCCGATCGGCGCCCGCGAAGCCGCAGCTACCGTCCTCGGAGCATGAGCCCCGTCGACGCCTACCTCAAGTCGGTGCTACAGACCTTCTCGACCGCCGCC
>JBCBDK010000652.1:0-2367 GCA_038529675.1 Actinomycetota bacterium | reverse complement strand
GGGAAACAGCTCCGGGTAGGGCATCTGCGCCTGGGTCGCCATGTAGGCGCCGGAGGAGAGGCCGGCGACGGCCACGCGCGCCGGCTCCAGCTTGAGCTTCGGCAGGGGCGGCGCGGCATCCTCGTTGACGACGAGGTGTGGGCGACGATGGCCTCCGAGCGGGCGGCCAAGACGCTGCAGTCAAGGCTCAAGCTGTGTCGGCTGTGGGGGATCTGGAACATCCTCGTCACCCACCGCCTCTCCGACCTCAGTGCGCAAGCGGACACCGGTACGTCGGCTTCCAAGGTCGCCGAGGGTCTGCTCGCCGACGTCCAGACCCGCGTCGTGTTCCGCCAAGCCACCGACCAACTCGCGCGCACCGGCGAGCTACTACGGATGAACGACCGCATCGTCGAACTGCTCCCGCGACTCACCCGCGGACGCTCGGTGTGGACCGTCGCCGGCAGAGCAGCGGTCGTCCAACACGTCATCGGCAACGGCGCCGAGCGGGCCATCGCCGACACCGACGAAGCGATGGTCGCGTAAGTGGATCGGAGGCGACGATGGCCGCCGGCGACTATCCGATCGACCGGGACGAACTCCTCGCCCGCACCGACCTCGTCCAGGTCCTCGACGCACTGACCACCGGACGAGGGGACGGCCATCGACGGACGTGGAACTGCCCGGCAACCGACCACCCCGACGTCCACCCGTCCGTCACTGTCCACAGCGACCAACACGGCGTCCAGCGTTGGCGATGCTGGTCCGGAGGACACGGCGGCACCGCCATCGACGCCGTCCTCGCCGCCCACCACGTCGACGTCGGCGAAGCGATCCGCTGGCTCGACGAGCATTACGCACACCTCCAGCCACTGCGGCGAGACCCGCCACCGCCAACACGACCGATCGGTCAGCCGGCGCCTGAAGTCGTCGAGTACGTCGAGCGCTGCGCCAAGCTCCTGTGGAGCGGCTCCGGTCGCAGGATTCGTGACTGGCTCAACGCTCGCGGCTACCCCGACGACGTGCTCGCCGCGAACAAGGTCGGCGCGGACCCCGGCCGCCGCTACCTACCTCGACCGAGGGGCTTCCCCGGCGGCTGGCCGGCCGCCGTGTACCCGGCCCTCGATCCGGACGGTGCGGTCACCTACTTCCAGGCCCGCTACCTGGACCCGCCCAAGGGTCGAGGCAAGTACGACAACCCGAGCAGTCGCTGGGCGAGGAACCCTCGCCTTGCGTGGACGCAGCCCGCACAGCCGACCGAGCAGCGGCCCCGTTCCCTTCTCATCACCGAGGGCATCGCCGACGCGATCGCAGCGGCGCGACTCGGCCACCGCGCCGTCGGCGTGCTCGGCACGTCCGCATTCGACCGCGACGCAGCCCGGCAGATCGCGGACGTCGTGCAGCCCAACGCCCAACGCGTCGTCGTCTGCTTCGACGGCGACGCCGCCGGCCAAGGCGGCGCGCAGCGACTCAGGGACCAACTCGCCTCTGTCGGCCTGCGTCGCGTCGACGTTCTCACCCCACCCGAGGCGATGGACCTGACCGATTGGTTGCTCGACGACCCACGAGCGGTCGCATCTGCGCTCACCTCAGCCAGCGCTCAGCCGCGCCGTGTGCGTCCGCTGCCGCAGCCTGGCCACTCCCTCGTCTCGTAACAAGGCCACGGCGCCGCATCTCGGCGATCCGATTCCGGACGGATCGCGCTCGTTCGAGCATTGGTGCGTGCGCCGATGTCGGCTACAACGTGCGGCTGTTGCGAATCGTGGTGACGGTGCGGTTCATGAGGTGGCGGATGACGTACCGGTAGAGGACGGCTTTGGGGCCGGCGAGGTTGGTGCCGGCGGTTCGGTAGTAGGTGTCGGGGTCGTTGTGGATGCCGAGGTCGCGTTCGACGCCGGTCATCTGGATTTCGGTGTGATCGCCGTTCCAGTCGATGTCGGGTTGTTGGATGTCGTTGGTGCCGACGGCGTAGCCGAGCAGCGCGCCGGATGGTTGGCCGAGTTGGCAGCGGAGGCCGTCGAGGTAGTTCTCGTCGAGGATGACTCCTTCGAGTCGGCGCCAGTCGTGGTCGACTCGGACTTCGACCCAGGCGTGGAGGATCTCGGACGGTGCGAGGGGGTAGAACGCGGCGGGAACGACGCCCTTCTGGAGGCGTTTGTCGATGGTCGCGGCGTGGAAGCGGCACGGGATCTCGACGGCGCGTAGGAGTGCCATGAGGAGGGTGGCTTTGGTGTTGCATTGGCCGTAGCCGTCGGCGAGGACTTGGCTGGCGGGGATGTCGTCGTCGGTGTTGTAGCCGAAGTCGATCTCAGTGCGGACGTAGTCGTAGACCGGGCCGATCCGGTCTTCAGGCGCCAGGTCGCGCCAGCCACGTTCGGTGATGAGCTG
>JBCBDK010000651.1:0-2368 GCA_038529675.1 Actinomycetota bacterium | reverse complement strand
GCGCTGGTGCTCGAACGAACCGACGAGTCCGTCGCGGCAACCAGCACGCCACACGGTCGATGGGACGTCCTGGGCACGCGGCTCGCCACGCAGTTCTCGAACAACATCCGCAACGACTTCGGGTTTCTCAACGTGGCCGAGGATGCCGACCGCGACCCGCACGAGCTCATGTTCCGCCAGAACGGCCAGAAGGTGTTCAAGGAGGTGTGCCCGCTCGTGGTGGGCCACATCACCGGCCACCTCGCCGACCACGAACTCGCCGGCGACGAGGTGCGGCGCTTCTGGCTCCACCAGGCGAACCTCAAGATGAACCAGCTGATCGCGAAAGGTGTACTCGGACGTGTCCCGGACACCGACGAAGCGCCGGTCATCCTCGACCAGTACGCCAACACGTCGTCGGCGGGCTCGGTGATTGCCTTCCATCTCCACCGGGAGGATCTGGCGCCGGGCGACCTCGGCGTGATCTGCTCGTTCGGTGCCGGCTACTCGGTCGGCTCCGTCATCGTCCGCCGCGCGTGACGCCGGCGCCGTACACCTGTGCGGGCTCGGGTGAACGGCGCCGGTCGCAGACCGTCGTGGTCGCCGATCCTCGGTCGTCGGTCGTCGGTCGTCGGTCGTCGGTCAGCCCGGCAGGACGATGTAGCGGCCGCTGATCGTCTCGCCACCGAGCAGCTGACCGGTCGCCATGTCGATGGCCACGAAGTCGAGGTCGCTGCCGAACTCGTTGACGGCGCAGCATCCGATCAGTGCGTAGGCGGTGCCGTCGGACTCGACGTAGTCGACGACGCTTCGCACGTCGCCGGGCAGCACCTCCGAGAGCGGCGCGCCCTGCGGGTCGACCTCGACGATCGGCGGCGGGTCGGCCTGGTTGACGTCCTGCTGGACGATGCGGTCGCCGAACACCTGCAGCGCCGAGTCATACGGGAGTTGCCCTGAGCTGCGAAGCGTTCCGTCGGCGAGTGCATGGACGTCGTAGGTGTGGGCACCGCTCGCGGTGTCCGGTGCGTTCGAGATGATCAGTCGGTCGCCGGCGACGGCGACCCCCTTGAGGCGCTGGTCGTTGCCGATGTCGGTGATCGCGCCGGTCGCCCGGTCGAGCACCTTCAGCGGGACACTGCCGTTGAACGAGACCGCGACGTGCGTCGCACCGACCGCGAGCTGCACCGGTCGCAGCCCCAGGGCCGTGACGTCGTGCGTTGCCACGATCGTGCCCAACTCGGCGTCGAGTTCGATGATCAGCCCGATGTCGAAGCCCTTCGCCAATGCGAAGACTCCGTTCGCGTCGCCGGCGACGGACACGAACTCGGCCTGGTCGTCGCCGGGCAGGACGTCCGCGATCGACACGGTCGCCGATTCGCTCCCGTCGGCCAGGACGAATCGGTGCAGGGTGTCGCGGCCGGCCACCCAGATGGCGTCGTTCGCGACCGCCGAGTTGGACGTCTGCTGGTGGTTGTCGGTGGATCCCACGATGTCGACAGCCGGCAGCCCCACCTCCTCCGGGAACTCATCGGTGATCGTGGTCGATCGCGACGTCGTGACGAGTCGGACACCGATCCACGGCCGTGGGGCGTCGTCGCCGAGCCCGCTCTCCATGACGTCCTCGAGGATCTCCTGCTGCCCCTCGTCCAACCCCGATGTGTCCAGGTCGGACGTGTCAAGATCTCCGGTACCGGCGCCGTCGGACCCTGCCGGGTCCGACGAGTCGGCGTCCGCGCCCACGTCGATCGGCGTGCCGGGCTCGTCCTCGTCGGCCGAACCGTCGGAGCCTCCGCAGGCGACGAGTGCCATCGAGCAGGCGAAGCTGGCGGCGGCGACACGGATGCGTCGGCGTGGGGTGGTCGTGGTGAACATCGGATCTCCTGAGGTGATGGCGGATGGAACGGTCGCTCCGAGAGTCCAGAGTCCGCCGGACCGTCAACCTTGCAGAAACAGTGCCAGATTCCGTCCGGGCGTTTGCGGCCAGACCGAGTCGTGTTGGATTCTGTCCCCGAGCAGGAATCCAACTCGGACCGAGGAGTTGGATCTCGTCCCCGAGCAGGAATCCAACTCGGGTCATCCGCTCGGTGGATGGTGTTCGTCCGGAAGTCGGTTCACGTTCGAGGGGTCGCTGCGTCAGACTGGCGGGATGGCAGCGAACACGGGTGATGATCTCGCCGTCGAGGCGAACGGACTCGTCAAGGCGTTCGGGAAGACGGTCGCCGTCGACGGCGTCGACCTCCGCGTCCCACGCGGCGCGATCTACGGGTTGCTGGGCCCCAACGGCGCCGGCAAGACCACCGTCGTGCGGCTGCTGACCACCTTGCTCAAGCCCGACGCCGGTCACGCGACGATCGACGGCATCGACATCACGGCCGAGCCGACGAGGGTG
>JBCBDK010000650.1:0-2371 GCA_038529675.1 Actinomycetota bacterium | reverse complement strand
GACCGTGTTGGAGAGCGTCCCGAGGAACGCCGGGTCGAGCTCACCGGTGACGTCGACGGTCACGACGTTGGCGACGCCGGGCTCGATCCGGTCGATCGAACACTCGAGCAACTGACCGGTGAAACCACAGTCCGGGTTGGTCGTGGCGAGGTTGGTCACGGCGAGGTCGATCACGTCGGTGACCGTGACGGAGCGGGCGTCGGACGGACCGTTGTTGCTGATGGTGATGGTGAACGCAACCGGGTCGCCGGGCACGAGCGGATCGGTGTCGATGGACTTCGCGACGCCGATGTCGGCGACGGGTGCCACAGGTGTCACTGCGATGTCGGTGGCGTCGGGCGGGTTCGGGTCAGGCGTGGCGTCGGGTCCGGTCGAGGTCGCGTCAGCGATGTTGACGAGGTTCGCGAGTTGCCCGGTCGGAACGGTTCCGCTGATCGTGATCGTGGCGACACCGTTGGGTGGGATGTCGCCGACCGAACACGTGATCGCCGTCGAGCACGTTCCGGTGGCGGTGTCGTTCACCCAGCCGGAGGTGATCGTGCCGGTCAGCAGTGCCGGTGCGTCGCTGTCGGTGACATCGACCGCCCGTGCGACCGAGGGCCCATCGTTGCGCACGCTGATCGTGTACGTGATCGGCTGGCCGGGGACGGCCGGATCTGGCGACGCCGTCTTCGTCGTGACCAGGTCGGCCGAGGTGGTGACGGTGGTGACGACGTCGTCGACGTTCGGCGTGCCGCCGGTCGGTGGCTCGGGCGTGGTGGGTGACGAGACGCTCGCCTCGTTCGTGACGTCGGCGAGCTGATCCGGTGACACGGTCACGGTGAAGGTTCGGCTCACCGTTGCGCCCGGGTCGAGGTCACCGAGCTGGCACTCGACGTCGCCACCGGCGACGATCGAGCAGCCGACGGGCAGGGACGCTGCCTGGACGGTGACACCGGCGGGGATGTCGTCATCGATGACGACCGAGCGCGACACCGACGGGCCGTTGTTGCGAACGGTGATCGTGTACTCGACGTCGTCGCCGGCGTCGACCGTGCTCGGATTCGACACCTTGTCGACGAGTTCGAGGTCGGCTTCGGTCCCGACACCGGTCGTGGTCCCGGAGGTCGGAGTGTTGTTCGGCGTGGGCGAGTTCGCCGTGGCCAGGTTGGTGACCGACGGACCCGTGAAGTCGGCGTCGACATCGACGTCGTACGTGATCGTCACCGTGTTGTCCGGAGCGGTCGGGAGGATCTCGCCGAGGTCGCACGTCAAGATGTTGCCCGCCGTGGTGCAGGACTGCCCACCGGTCGGCACGGACCCGTCGATCAACACCGACGACGGGACGATCGCGACTCCCGCAGGCAGCGGATCGCCGACGACCGAGCCTTCTGCCGAGGACGGACCGTTGTTCGTGAAGACGATCTCGTAGCTGATCGTCTCACCGGCGAGTACGGCGGTCGGCGGTGCGGGCGACGTGACGGTCTTGGCGAGATCGAGGTCGGCCCGGCGGGTGACGTCGATCTGGTCGGTGCCGGTGTTGGTCGGATTGCGGTCGGGGGTGGAACTCGACACGGTCGCAGTGTTGGTGACCGGACCGGCCGGCTGGCTCGGGTCGACGGCGGCGACCACGGTGACCGTCACCGAGTTCGAGCCCGCCGTCGCGACGATCGTGCCGAGGTCGCAGTCGACGGTGTCGTCGGCGACGGTGGTGGTCGCTTCGACACACGTACCGACCGGTGAGGAGATCGAGTCGACGGTGAATCCGGCGGGGAGGATGTCCTCGAGTTCGACAGCGACGGCATCGGACGGGCCGAGGTTGGTGACGACGAGGTCGAACTCGGTGGTGGCGCCCGCTTCGACTGAGGCGTCGTCGAACGACTTGGTGACCGTCAGATCGGCGTTGGTAGCGAGGTTGCCGGATGCCAGCGAGTCGTTGTTGCCGAGGTTCGGATCGGCATCGGTGGTCGTCGCGATCACGGTGTTGTCGTCGAACGTGGTGACGCCGGACTGGATGGTGCCGGTGATGGTGACCACGATCGACTGACCGACGGGGAGGTCGTCGGGGACGGTACAGGTGACGGTGGCGGTGGTCGCGGGTGAACACGCGACGGCGGTGGCACCGTTGACCGAGTACTCCGCCAGGGTCAACGCGGCCACCTGACTCGGCAGCGTGTCGGTGATGACGATGTCGGCCTGTGCAGTGGACGGCCCGTCGTTGACGACTGTGACCTCGTAGGTGAATCCGGCCCCGGCGACCAATTGCGCACCGACCAGTCGCTTGTCGGTCCGCAGGTCGGGAGCGATGACGACGGGGTCGGTGGTGGAGCCGTTGGGGTTGCCCGGGTCGTTGTTGGTCGGGACCGGATCGGTCGTGGTGGTCGTGGCGACC
>JBCBDK010000649.1:0-2372 GCA_038529675.1 Actinomycetota bacterium | reverse complement strand
ACGTGCAGATCTCTCTGCCTCGAAGTGAGGTACAGGCGCGAATCTGGGAAGACCCTCCTCGCATGGTTCCGGGGCCAGTACGAGCGACCGCAGTCATCGACACCGGCGCTGAGATGACCACCGTGCGGCCCCAGACGGCCGAGGCGTTGCTGTTTGATCGGCCCGTGCGCACAGTGCCATTAGCGGGTGCCAACACAACGCAGGAGGCGCCGATCTACGCGGTCAGCATCGCCGTCGGTCCACCGCACAACACGTCGGTCTCCTTCGAGCTCAACGTCGCTGTCGCACAGCTGATCGAGGGTCCGCACGACTGTCTGCTAGGGCGCGACGTGCTCCAGCGTGGCGGACTCGCCTGGTACGGCGATGCGTCGGAGTACCAGCTCGTCTTCCCCGCCGCCACCGACGGATGAAGTGCCGTCATCGTTCTGCCTACACTTGTCCGGATGCGGAGAGTGATCGGGTAATCAGGCCCGCTCACCGGGAGGGACGGATGGTGTGATCGATCAGCTGCTGCTGTACGGCGTGAAGTTGGCCAAGCCGAAGAACAAGTACCAGAACAAGGACCTGCCACTGTTCGGAGACTGTCGCTCGCACCGACGGGATCCTTCGGAGGGTGAGGCGGACTTCAACGAGGTCGTCGCTCGGCACTGGAGGACGCCGCCTGCGCTGGAGCATGACGACGAACGCGTCGCCGACCAGGTGACCTATCGGTACCTCGACTCGCTGACCTGCGGACCAGACATCAAACGGGCCACCGTGGGTGCGCTGTTCATTCGAGGAGAGACCGGCATCAACTCCGACATCGCGTTCAGCGATGGCCGCGAAGAGCCCCGGTCGGGTGACGATCGCGAGGACTTCACGCTCGGTGCGGTGTGCCACTTCCCGGCTGACGGACACATGGGGTTCATGGGAGTCCACGCCGTGGGCGGCAAAACGGCGTACCGCCTGGCCAAGTCGGGGCTCGTGCGAGCGGCGCGCGAGATCGGCCTCAGGATCGATGTGCGCCCGGTGACGGCGCCCGAGCGTGTGCTCCGGGCGGTCGAGGATGATCGGGTGATGCAGTTCGAGCTGGTGCACGCGAAGCCGTCAGGGAGCGTGAGGGGGTTCGGTCCCGCCAAGAACGTGGCGGTGTCGCGGTCCCATCGGTACGTCGCTCGTGGCGGGTACCTCCGGGTGCCAGAGAACCTGAAGGCGTACTTCCTCGGCAAGAGCGACGATGGTGTCTCTGTCGACGGGCAGTCCGACATCGCCGGAGCGGTAGTCCGAGTCGAGCTCGACGACGGCACACCACGGACGTTCACCGTCGGGTCCGTCGATCAGGGTCGTCCCATCGGAGAAGTTCTCGAGCTTCGCGAGAAAGCGTCGGACACGCCGTACTACGTGCGCTCGCTCGACGTCGCGCTCGGCAAGCTGATGACACCCGTCATCTAGGCTCAAGTCGTGAGTGAGCCCCGCAACGACTTCGACCTCCGGGCCGTTCTCGGTCGGCATTGGCGGTCCGTTGCCGGCGCCCGGACCTGGTACGTGGCGGCCCCGCTCGTCATCGCGGCGGTCGCTTACGTTCGGTCTGCTTCGATCCATCCGGCGCGTGAAGCGGTGTTCGCCGGCGTCGCCATTCTGACGGCTTTCTACCTCTACGTCACCACCCAGTCGTCCTCGCGACTGTCTGACCTCGCCGTGGCTGCCCCCGCACCAACCGGGCGTACGAAGGAGGTCCTGGACCGGCACCTCGATCTCATCGCCAACGGTGTGTACGGGATGACAGTGGCGCTCTCCGCGCTCGTCGCCGGCGGGATTGCGACCTGGGCGCACAGCGGAGAAGACCCGATCCACTCGGCCGATGGGGCGCTGTCGGCGATCACCATCGGCCTACTGGCGCACCTCATACTCACGATGCTGCTCGTCGCGACGCGTTCGTTTCATGCAGCCAAACGCGATGCCGATTCGATCCGCAGCGGAGCCTCTGCGCGGGACCGAGAGTCGGCCGAAACCACTCGGTAGGCGGTGGCCTGCATCGACATGTGTGAGCCAATCGCACCGGGGCAGCGATGGCGCGCGAACGATGGCAGTCGCGTGGTCACGGTGTCTGGCCGGACCGAGAACATGGACGCCGACTTGGTGGTCGTTTCGACGGACGACACGGCGACCTATTCCTACGTTCACGAGCGGGACCTTCGTCGCAACTACACGCTCATCACCGACGAGTAGCGGCCACCCGATGGCGCTCACCGACCCGGGATGGCTCCGCCGCCGCTACATCGTCGAGCGCGCGACCGCCGTCGACATCGCGGCCGAGCTCAGCTGCAACCCTCGCACGGTGCACCTCGCGTTGCAGCGTCACGGCATCCGACCGCGTCGTGGCCCGCGGGTCG
>JBCBDK010000648.1:0-2374 GCA_038529675.1 Actinomycetota bacterium | reverse complement strand
TACGCCGAGCGGAGGGTGCCGATCGGCGGCGAGACGACGGCCGCGGAACTGCGTACCGAGCTCGTCGCGATCGGGAGCGAGTTGCTCGTCGACACGCTGTCGAGCCCGCTGTCGGACTGGATCGATGCACCCCAGCCCCAGGAGGGTGAGCCGATCTATGCAGCCAAGCTCGACAAGGCCGAGTTCGAGATCGATTGGGACGATCCGATCGAACACATCCACCGGTTGATTCGCGTGGGTGGCGCGTGGACGACGTTCCGCGGCAAGCGACTCAAGATCAACCAGGCGCGTGTCGTCGATGGCGGCCTCGTGCCGGTGGCCGTCCAACCCGAGGGCAAGGCGGCGATACCGTTCGACGCCTGGCGGAACGGCGCGCAGCCCCGAGACGACGAGCTGTTCGCCGACTCGTGAGCCCGACCGTCAACAGCAGGGACGCGGAGGGCAGGGACGCGTACCGAGCCGCGACGGCGCGCACGGTCGCCTACGACGTGCTCCGACGGATCGATCACGAGGGTTCGTACGCCAATCTCGCCCTCGGGCCGGCGCTCGACCGGTCCGGCCTCACACGTCAGGACCGTGCGTTCGCGACCGATCTCGTCTACGGGACGACTCGGATGCGGCGGGCGTGCGATTCGCTCGTCGACCGCTTCATCACCTCCCCGCCCGACGACGCGACCCGCACGCTCCTGCGGCTCGGCGCCTATCAGCTCGCATTCGGCGGCGTGCCACCCCACGCCGCGGTGAGCGAGACGGTTGGCCTCGCCTCACGGCGGACACGTGGATTCGTCAACGCAGTGCTCCGCAAGGTGGCGATGCTCGAGGTGCCGGAGCTGGCGTGGCCGAGCGACGCAGCGCGCCTTAGTTACCCCGAGTGGATCGCTGACGCGTTCGCCGACGAGTTGGGTGACGATGCCGTCGGCGCGATGGAGCGCATGAACGAGCCGCCGCCGGTGACCGCACGCGCTGACGGCTACGTGCAGGACGAGTCGTCGCAGTGGGTCGCCACCGCAGTCGAGGCGGGGGCTGGGGAGCTGATCCTGGACGTGTCGGCGGCACCAGGGGGCAAGGCGACCGCGATGGCGACGGCCGGAGCGACCGTGATCGGAGCCGACGTCTCGGTGGCCCGGACACGACTCGTCGCGGAGAACGCCCAGCGCCTCGGCGTCGACCTCCCGGTGGTGACCGCCGACGGACGCTGCCCGCCCTTCCGTCAGCGTTCCTTCGATGCCGTGCTGCTCGATGCTCCGTGCTCCGGACTCGGAGCACTGCGTCGCCGCGCCGATGCCAGATGGAGGATCCAGCGATCGGACGTGAGCGAACTCGCGGGCCTCCAGGCGTCGCTCCTGTCCGCCGCCGCGCCGCTCGTTCGGCCGGGCGGCCGCCTCGTGTACAGCGTCTGTACCCTGCTCGCTGCCGAGTCGATCGAGCATCCGACGCCCGACGGGTTCGAGGTCGACGCATCGCGACCACCGGCGGGGGCGTGGCGACCGTTCGGTCACGGGTGGCGGGTGCTGCCGCAGGATGCGGACACCGACGGCATGATCCTCGTTCGATACCGTCGGGTGGCATGAGCGACGACGTTGCTGCGCAGTCCGCGAAGGTCCTGACCTGCTCCGACGGCGTCGTCCACGGGACGCGCGAGGACAAGAGCGGTGCGGCGCTCGCCGAGTTCCTCGAGGCGAACGGCTTCGACGTCGTCGAGCGACGCGTCACCGCAGACGGGACCGACAACGTGACCACTGCGCTGACCGAGATGTCCGACGGCTTCGCCGGCCTGATCGTGTCGACCGGCGGCACCGGCTTCGCTCCACGCGATCAGACACCCGAGGGAACCCGAGCGGTGATCGAGCGCGAAGCGCCCGGCCTGGCCGAGGCGATGCGACTCTGCAACCCGCTCGGCCGGCTGTCACGCGGTGTCGCCGGCACCAAGGGCGCGTCGATCATCGTGAACACGCCCGGCTCGACGAAGGGCTGCGTCGAACAGCTCGAGGCGATCATCGATGTCCTGCCACATGCGCTCCGCCTCCTCTGGGACACCGACGCCAGCCACTGACGAGCCGTCTCGTTCCTGACGTCGTCAGCCGGTGCGAGGGTCGGGCCACGTCTGCTCTGCCGTGACCGCCTCGGCGTCGACCCGGGCCCGATACGCCGGCCAGTCGATGTCGTCCGTTCCGGGCATGCTCGGGTCGCCGTCGTGACGCCCCGCTCGTCCGTCGATCAACTCTCGGACGACGTCCATGTGGCCTGCGTGACGTGCGGTCTCGACGATCAGGTGCAACAGCACCGTGCGGAGGGTCGGATGCCGGCGTTCCTCCGACCACCACGTCACGGTGCCGGTTTCGTCGAGCGACCGTTCCGCACACGTCGCGTCAGC
>JBCBDK010000647.1:0-2377 GCA_038529675.1 Actinomycetota bacterium | reverse complement strand
ACCCTCGAGCAGCGGTTGGCCGACACCCGTGCCGATCGCGCCGACATCGCTCGGCTGGTGCGCGAGCTCGCAGCGTGCCTGTCGGCCGCTCACCTCGGTGGCGTGGTCCACCGGGACATCAAGCCGTCGAACATCATGATCCGGACCGCGCAGGCTGGGTCGGGTCGTGTCGAACCCGTCGACGCCACGTCGAGGCGGGAGACACCGACGCCGCTGCTCGGTCCCGATGAACAGTTGGTGGTCGGCGACTTCGGCCTCGCGAGGGCGTTGGGGCTCACCGACCTGACCGTCGCCGGCGGGACCGACGGGTTCATGGCACCCGAGCAGCGCACACCGTCCACCTCGGTCGACGAGCGTGCGGACATCTACGCGGCGACGGCCGTGGTCGCACAGGCGTGGACGGGCTCGATCTCATCTGAGGTGGTGGACAGACTCGGGTCGAGCGACGATCCCGTCGACCGCGCGCTCGCCCGCGGACTCGCCGAGGACCGCGACGAGCGGCCGGCCGACGCAACCGAGTGGGAACGTGAGTTGCTGGCCTCCCTCGGCGACCCCGATCCGACCGACGGCAGCGGTAGCCGTGGCCCTCGACCACCAGCACGCGTCGAGGCGCCCGAGACACCACGAGCGTCGAGGCTCTCGACTCGTGCAACCGCCGCCGCGGCGGTCGCCGGGCTCGGCGTGGCCGTGATCGTCGCTGCGATCCTCATCGTGCTGACCCGCGACTCGGGCGACGACGAGGCGGCCGCAACCGAGACCGTTGACGCCGAGACCGCTGACGGAGCCGATGCCAACACGGGCTCGACCGCTCAGCGCGTCGACGAGATCGCAGCCTTCGGTGGCGACTGGTCGACCAGCGGATCGGACATCGTCACATCGAACGGCCAGCCGATCCGGATCCGAGGCGTCAACTGGTTCGGATTCGAATCCGACCTCGCCGTCGCACACGGGCTCTGGGCACGCAACCATCGCGACCTCGTCGCCCTGATCGCCGAACTCGGCTTCAACACGATTCGTATCCCGTTCTCGTCGAGCATGCTCGACCCCGACACGATGCCGGTCGACATCTCCTACGAGCTCAACCCCGACCTCGAGGGTCTGACCAGCCTCGAGGTGCTCGACGAGATCGTCGACGACGCAGGCAGGAACGGGCTGGCGGTGATCCTCGACCGGCATGCACTCGGCGCCGACGACCGGGCGCCGCTCTGGTACGACGACGATTACCCCGCCGAGCGGATGATCGAGGACTGGGAACTCCTCGCGACGCGGTACCGCGACCGACCCAACGTCATCGGCGCCGACCTGTACAACGCACCCCACGGCACGGCCTGCTGGGGGTGCGGCGACCCCGAACGTGACTGGCGACTGGCCGCCGAGGCGACCGGCGATGCGATCCACCGGATCGCGCCGGGCTGGCTGATCTTCGTCGCCGGCGTCGAGCGGCCGTCGGACACGACCTGCGGAGTGGGGGAGGGTCAGGAGCCCTGCGCCTGGCGCGGTGCCGACGTCGGCGGTGCGATCGCCGATCCGGTTCGGCTCACCGTGTCGGAGGCGAAGGTCGTCTATGCCACCCAGGACTACGGCAGCTCCGTCTTCGAACAACCGTGGTTCGACGACCCCTCGTTTCCGAGCAACATGCCAGCCATCTGGGACCGGTGGTGGGGCGAGCTCGAGGCGACCGACGCAGCGCCCGTGCTCCTCAGCGGGTTCGGCACCGTGCTGGACGGCGAGACGAACGAGGCGTGGCTCGGTGCACTGCTCGCGTACGTCGACGAGCGCGATGTCGACTTCGCGTTCTGGGCGCTGAACCCGAACTCCGACGACACCGGCGGACTCCTCGAAGCCGACTGGTTCACCGTCGACGAGGACAAGATGGACTTCCTGCGACGCTTCCTCGACGGACCGTTCCGGTGATAGCGACTTACGTCGCGGTGTCGGCGTCGTCGAGATCGTCGGCAGCGACACTCGCGTCGGTCAGCTCGTCGCGGAGGCGCTCGACGAGCAGTGCACGACCGCGACTCAGCCGCGACCGGACCGTCCCGACCGGCACGTCGAGGTCGGCGGCGATCTCTTCGTAGTCGAGGCCGTCGATCTCGCGGAGTTCCAGCGCCCGACGGAAGTCGTCGGGCAGTGTCGAGAACGCACGCTCGATCACGTCACGATCAGCCAGCATCGTCGACAGCCGCGCGACGAACGGTGCGACCGGCGGCTCCTCGACCGCCGACGACGGGCGACGGTCGCGAGCTCGGATGAGCATCTTCGCCTCGTTCGAGGCGACCTGGTGCAACCACGTCGTGAACCGTGCGGTGTGGCGGTACTGGCCGACCTTCACGGCGACGACGGCGAGGGCGGACTGTTCCGTCTCTTCGATGTCGTC
>JBCBDK010000646.1:0-2383 GCA_038529675.1 Actinomycetota bacterium | reverse complement strand
CGTCCGGCGGCTCCGTGCTCTCGCTGCCGCTGCTGCAGGCTCCGACGATCCCAAGCGAGGCGACGATGAGCGACGAGAGAACGACGCGACGTTGCCGAATATGTAAGGCATGCCTATTTTGATGCACGTGGCGACCCTATCGACGGCTGACACGACCTCCAGGGCGGGCGGTGCTCGACGACGGCCGGCGGTCGCACGATCGCTCGCTGCACTTCTCGTCGTCCTCGCAGCGTGCAGCGTCGACGAGAAACCGGACACCGACCCGGCGGCCGCTGTGCCGAGCGACACCGACGACTCGTCGGCGTCTCGCTCCGCCACGACCACCACCCCCGACAGCGACGACATGTCGGTCACGACCGTCCCACCCGACACCTCCTCCCCATCGAGTCTTCCTGCGGCAACGACCACCGAACCAGCCGACCTCGATACACCGACCGTCCTCATCGACGCCTTCGACAATGAGGTCGTCATCCCGCCTGATCCTCAACGCGTGTTCGCAGGCGACGACACGTCGCTTGCCAACCTGCTCGACCTCGGCATCCGCCCGGTCGGCGCGGCGGTGAATCAGAACTCCGTCCCGGACTTTCTCGGCGAGCAACTCGACGGCATCACCGACGTCTCAGCCGAGGGCGGCCTCCGAGTCAACTTCGAGGCGCTCGCAGCGCTGGAGCCGGACGTGATCGTCGGGCCGGGAACCACGCTGCTCAAGCTGCAGTACGACCTCGCCAACGAGATCGCACCCACCTACGCCTACCGGTACGGGTACGCGTCGAGCGACGAGTTGCGCACCAATCTCACCGACCTCGCTCGAGTGTTCGGTCTCGAGGCCCAGGCCGAACAGATCGTTGCCGAACTCGATGCGCGGGTCGCCGATCTCGCACAGCGCCTGTCGACATCGGCCCGAGCTGACGAGACGGTCTCGGTGGTGCGGATCTTCGCCGACGGCGCCGGACTCTCGCTGCGGCACGGAACGATCGAGAGCGTGCTGATGGCTGAGATCGGTGTGGCTCGCCCACCGAACCAGCAGTCGATCGAGGCGTTCGCGACCGAGCTGAGCCTCGAGACGCTCGACCTCGCCGACGCGGACACGATCTATCTGTACAGCGATGATCCCGACGACCCCACGGTCTACGACTCCGTCGTCGCCAGCCCCCTGTGGCAGACCCTCACCGCGACCCGAAACGATCGCGTCTTCGTCGTCGATGGCGGCGTGTGGAACGGCATCTCGATCTCTGCGGCGAACCTGATCCTCGACGACCTCGAAGAGACGCTCGGACTCTGACCATGCTTGGTCATCGAGCTTGCGGGCGCTGAACTCGCCGCCTGGCATGCTGAGGCGGTGGTGGACTCCAAGGCCCAACGCCGACTCGGCGGCCGCCCGGCTCGAAGCGACGAACTGACCGACGAACGACTGGGCGATGCCGCCCTTTCAGTGATCCGAACGCACGGCGCCGACGGTCTGACCCGAGCCCTGGTCGCCGAGGCGGCAGGCGTGTCGGCGCGGGCCACGTATCGCCTGACGCCGAGCACGGATGACCTCGTCGCCCTCGCCGTGAACGAATGGCAACGGCGGTGGCAGCCACCGACCGACACCGGGGAGTGGAAACAGGATCTCCTCGACTGGTGTGAGGCCACGCTGGCACACATGCGCGCGTTTCCCGGACTGGTCGCCCGCAGCCGCCAGATCCAGTCGGATCGACTCGCCGGCGTCGGCGAAGCGACCGTTCACAGCGCGGTCGACCTCCTCGTGACACGAGCAGGCCTGGAAGCAGCAACCGCCCTCGACGTGGTCGGCGTGCTCGGCATGCACTGCCTCGCGTGGGAGCTCACGATGTCATCGTCGAAGCGACTCGCCGCCACTTCGATGGACGAGGCGATGGTCGCCGACCACCTCGCGTTTCTCGAGCGAGGGTTCCGACAGGGGGTGGGCTGGATTCTCGACGGAGCGACATCTTCCGCCACGAGTTGACAGCAATACTTCACATATTGTGAAGTATTAGGCATGCTGTACATCTCATCATCGATCGGTCGAGCCGTTGCGCTCACCGCACTCCCCATCGCGCTCGTCCTTTCGTCATGCGCATCCGACGACACACCGGCTCAGCAGGCCACCGGCTCCGAGACCACCGAAACGTCACCAGCGCCCGAGGACCCGCCAGCTGATTCCGAACCACCCACGGACACCGAGCCACCGTCCAACGACGACTCGACCGGGGACACCTCGCCGAACGAAGCGGCGACTCGGACCGTCGAGCACGCACTGGGCACCAGCGAGGTGCCAGCAAACCCCCAGCGCATCGTCGTGCTCGACTCGATCGCCACCCTCGACAGCATCGTGACGCTCGAGGCAACGGATCGCGTGGTGGGTCGCATCAACCTCTCC
>JBCBDK010000645.1:0-2383 GCA_038529675.1 Actinomycetota bacterium | reverse complement strand
TCGGGCGCTACGTCCAGACCAACGGCTACAACCAGATCATCAATCGCCGTCAGTTCGGAGGTGTCTCACCTCGCCACGGACTCGCACTGAGCTACGACGAGATGCCGTTCCTCCCGCCCGACACGCTTCGTCTGACGACGACGTACGGCGAGTCGCTCGAGGTGTCGGTCGGCGGTCTCGATCTCCACCTGCATCACGACCGCGGCGAGACCGATGACCACACGTGGGTCTGGGTCCCAGCGCACCGGGCACTCTGCGTCGGCGATCTCGTCACGTGGGTGTTCCCGAACGCCGGCAACCCGCAGAAGGTGCAGCGGTACCCGCTCGAGTGGGCGCGAGCGCTCCGTCGGATGATGGACTTCGACGCCGAGTTGCTCCTCCCGGCGCACGGTCTTCCGATCCGAGGGGCGGACCGCATCCGCATCGTGCTCACGCACCTCGCCGAAGCACTCGAGTCGTTGGTCGAACAGACGGTCACCCTGATGAACGAGGGGGCGACCCTCGACGAGATCGTCCACACGGTCGGGCTCCCGGATGCGTGGCTGGAACGACCGTGGATGCGGCCGGTGTACGACGAGCCGACGTTCGTCGTTCGCAACATCTGGCGGCTGTACGGGGGGTGGTGGGATCTCGATCCGTCGCAACTCAAGCCGGCGCCGAAGTCGGCGGTCGCGGCCGAGATCGTCGCACTCGCAGGAGGTACTCGGGCGCTCGTCGATCGCGCCGCCGAGCTCGCCGATCGTGGCGAGTTGGTGATGGCCTGCCATCTGATCGAGCTCGCAGCGCACGCCGAGCCGGACTCGGTGTCCGTCCACGGCGTCAGGCGTGAGATCTACGCCGCACGGCGTGCGAGCGAGTCCTCGCTCATGTCCAAGGGCATCTTCTCCGCAGCGGCGCGCGAGTCCGCCGCCATCACCGACGGATGAGCATGCCGGGTTCGATCCACGTCCGGGCCGTGACCGATCGACGGCGTGGAACGCCGACGGGATGAGGATCAGAGTCGTCGGTCGCGGTCGGGCGGGAGGCTCGTTCGCAACGGCGGCGACCCGGGTCGGGATCGACGTCGACCTGCTCCCCGGCACCACGACCGCGATCCAGTCGGACGACGTGGACCTCGTACTGCTGTGCGTGCCCGACGACTCGATCTCGGCCGTCGCCGATCGCGTCCTCGCGGGACCGGCCGTGATCGCACACTGCGCGGGCTCGCGTGACCTCGGCGTGCTCGGCCAACATCAGAAGCGAGCGTCGATCCACCCGCTGATGTCCCTGCCCGATCGGGCCATCGGTGCCGATCGCCTGCTCGACCACTGCACGTTCGCGATCGCAGGCGACCCGCTCGCGGGCGCGTTCGTGGCGCGACTCGGCGGCCGTTCGATCGAGGTGGCCGACACGGACCGGGCGGTCTATCACGCTGCGGCGTGCGTTGCCGCGAATCATCTCGTCGTGCTGTGTGCGCAGGTCGAGCGGCTCGCCGATCTGGTCGGCGTGCCCGTCGACGCGTACTGGACGATGATGCGCCATTCGTTGGCGAACGTCGAGCGCCAGGGGGCGCGGTCGGCGCTCACCGGGCCGGCGGCCCGCGGTGACGTCGCGACGATCGCAGCGCATCTGGATGCGCTGCCCGAGGACGAACGGAGCCCGTACTCGGCGCTCGCCGATGCAGCTCGGGCGCTCGCGTCGAGCAGCGACCTCGGGGATTGCTGACCGCCAGGCGTCGCTGCCGACGCCGGGCGTCTCGGCTCGGGGTGACCGACCCCACATGGCGTGGTGGCGGAGGATTGGGCCCCGGCCCTCGCCGGGCGGGTACCGTGAAGCCCCTATGGCTCAGACGTTGTCTCGGGGACCGGTCACGGGCACGGCGACCACCCCGGCGAAGAAGAAACCGTTCCTGCTCGACCTGTATGCCACGGCGGTCGGCAAGAAGTACGTCATGGCCGTCACGGGGCTGATCGGGATCGGCTTCGTGATCACCCACATGATCGGCAACCTCAAGATGTACCTGGGGGTCGTCATGGAGGACGGCCAACGGGTGTACGACATCGACGTCTACGGCGAGTTCCTCCGCGATCTCGCCGTGCCGCTGCTGCCGCGCACCTACCTGCTGTGGGGACTGCGCCTGGTGCTGATCGGCGCGGTGCTGTTGCACATCCACGCTGCGTGGGGCCTCACCCAGATGAACCGCAACGCACGGCCGGTCAAGTACCAGTCGGCGCGTGACTACCAGATCGCCAACTTCGCCAGCCGGACGATGCGCTGGACCGGCACCATCGTCGCGCTCTACATCGTCTTCCACCTCGCCGATCTCACGTGGGGTGCCACCGGCGCCGACTGGTCGCGCGGCGACGTGTACTACAACATCGACCAGTCGCTCTCGCGTTGGTGG
>JBCBDK010000644.1:0-2394 GCA_038529675.1 Actinomycetota bacterium | reverse complement strand
CGGCGGCACCGCACCGCCCGGCGCCTCGACCACGACGTCAGCGGCGACCACGTCGACGACGTCCGAGGCGGTACCGACCACCACGGTCGCGCCGGCAACCACGACCGCCTCGGCCACGACGACACCTCCCGATGCGACCACGACCACGTCCACCAGCACGACGACGACCACGTCGCAGGCCCCGACCACGACCACGATTCCCGACGACTACGACGAGCAGCAGTGCCCGGGGGACGGCCGATGCATCGTGATCGAACGTGTGAGCATCGAGGGCGGCGAGTACGTCATCCGGTGGAACTCCAGCTTCACCCCGAGCGTCGCGGGTGATCACGCGCACTTCTTCTGGGACGTCCACGAGCCGTCGCAGGTCGGGTCGGCGTCGGCCGACCAGGCGCCGTGGGAGCTCACCGACGCGACGACCTTCGTGCCGTCCGGCGAGATGCGCCGCGCCAACCGGCCCGAGGGCGCGAACGGGATCTGTGCGACCGCTGCCGACGCCGACCACGCCGTGATCGACCCGTCGTTCTACAGCTGTGTCTGGATTCCTCCGAACAACGAGCAGATCGCGCAGGAGGCGATCGACGCCGGACTCGACGTCGCCGAGCTGTATCCGGATCTTCTCGACTGACGATGGGCGAGCCAGCGCGTCACGCTGTGTCGGGTTCGGGCGGTACGGTCATCGCCGCCCCGGGCGTGGTGGCGCTCGTCGCCGCGCCCCCTGATTCGTCGGAGGTCGCCACCTGGACCGCCGTCGCCTTCGATGCCACGGGCGCGACCGCCGACGACGTGGCGTCTCGAGCGCGTGCGTCCCACGAGTCTCCGGCAGTGTTCGCGGTGGTGGCAGCCGGAGCCGACGGCCCCGAGGTGGTGCAGCACGGGGCGGTGAGCGTGGACCGGGTGACGGCCGCCGGCGAGGGCGACGTCGGTCTGCGGATCTCGCTGGTCGGCCACGAAGGCGCCGACGCCGCCGAACCTCCCCACGTCGCCGACGGGTGGCTGGCGATCGGGGTGATGCCGGCCGGTGCGGTCGTCGTCGGCCGGCTCGGGCCGCCCCGTCGCCGGGGCGCCCCGTCGGACATCCACTCCGGGTCAGTCGATCCGGTTCCGACGGCCACGCCGGACGCCGTCGATCTCGGCAACCTCGTCGCGGCCCCGGTGGCTGCGTCGACCGAGGCTGCGGGCGCTCCGACCGACGCGCTCGTTCGCATCGACGGAGCCGACGCCGAACCTCACGTCGCCGACGGCCCAGTAGCCCCTGAGGCGAGCGCTGACGCGGCGCGCGCCGACGCGACTGCGGCCTTCGTCGACGTCGACCGTCTCCGAGCCGGCCGTCTGGTCCATCCCGACGGGACCGACACCCCGCTCGACGCGCCGGTGGTCGCGGGACGGCGTCCACCGACCGAGCCGATCGCCGGCGTCGTTCCGCACAGCATCTCGGTCGACGATCGGCGACTCTCGCGTCACCACGCGACGTTCCGCGTCGTCGACGGCGCGGTCGTCGTCGTCGACGAAGGGTCGACGAACGGCACGTTCGTCTTTCTCGACGACGACGGACGTCCCGTCGCTCTCGATCCCGACGATGCGAATCGGCGGGAGGTCGCGCGACGCCGGTGCCCCGCCGAGCAGCCGGTCGAGCTCCCGGACGGTGCAGCGATCGACCTCGGTGGCGTGCTCACGCTCGTGCACGAGGCGGCGCCGTGCTGACGGTCGATTTCGCCGGTGAGATCCACCACCCGAGCGGCGGTGCACCGTTCGTCATCGGCCGCGACGGCGACCTCGCCATCTCCGACAACCCGTATCTCCATCGACGATTCCTCGAGATCACACGCGAGGGCGATCTGTGGTGGATCGCCAACGTCGGCTCGCAGACCAGTGCGACCGTCAACGATCCGGGCAGCGCCGTGCACGCCTGGCTCGCGCCCGGCGGTCGTCTCCCGGTCGGGGTTGGGACCACGACGATCCGCTTCACGGCCGGACCGAGCGACTACGAACTGCTGCTCACGCTCTCCGGTCCGTCTGAGGAGCCGTCGGGCGACGATCCGATTGGCGACGGCACCGAAACGGTGGGGCACCTCAGGCTCACCGACGACCAGCGTCTGATGCTCGTCGTCCTCGCCGAGTCGGCACTGCGGCACGGGATGGCCGGCATGGCCGACATCCCGAGCGCGTCCGCCGCGGCGCGGCGTATCGGCTGGACGCAGAAGCGGTTCGAGAAGAAGATCGACAACGTGTGCGACCGGCTCGCGGGGATGGGCGTTCGTGGCGTGAAGGGCGAGCTCGGCAACCAGGCGGTCAGCCGGCGGGTGCGTCTGGTCGAGTTCGCGCTCTCGACACGTCTCGTCACCGTGGACGACCTCGCCTTCCTCGACGACGTCGGCCGAGGTGGCTGAACCG
>JBCBDK010000643.1:0-2398 GCA_038529675.1 Actinomycetota bacterium | reverse complement strand
CTCGACGGGCGGCGACGAGTGTCGCGGCCGCCACGCGCACGTCGAAGTCGTCGTGGAGCAGTGGCAGGCGGAAGGCGGCACGACCTCGGTGACCGACCTTGCTCGACGCGCCATCGGCTCCGTCACACCACTCGTCGACTCCGGCAAACCGTGAGATCTCACTCGCGAATCGACTCTTGCCAAGAGAATTAGGAATACCTAACATCAGTTGTCATGTTCTCCGCACAGGCCGCCCCGAAGCTCGAGCGAAGTCGTCGCGACGGCTGGCTGATCGTGGAATCCGTGGAGCGAGAGGCCAGCGCGCCGGCAACCCTTCGCCACGAGCGCTCTGTGTCGATCATCGACGCCATCCCAGGGCACGCACGGCCGTTTGCCGACGCCGTATCAATGCAGCGACACGAGAGCGCTGTCCGACGGGCCCTCGCCGTGTGGGAACAATTCGTCACGGTTGCGCTGGAGGTCGTGACGACGACCTGGAGTCACGGGACCAGCATCGACCCACTCGATGGCGACATTGAACTGGTCACCTCGCCGGGTCGAGCCGTCGTCGAGCTGCGCACCGAGGCAATGGTCACGACCCCCGACCCGATGCACTTGCGCGGTGCCGTGCACCTGATCGAGAAGTTGCGGCCAGCGATGCGCCGCGAAGCTGCGATTTCAATCGGAACGCTCGACGCCATCACTGCGACCGAGCTCCGCGATGCGGTCCTGCGCTACCCCATGGTGCTCGCGCGGCCCGGTGACGCAGCGGCGCTCGAACGCCTGCGCCGACGCTACGACGCGAAGCCATCGACCCTCCGCCGGGTCGGCTGACGATGGACGCTGTCCACCTGCGCTTCGCCGCAGCGCTGATGCACTCCGTTCCCGATGCTCGGCTCATGTTGTCGCACGACAACGGCGTCGTCACCACCGTCTCGTACGAGGACGGAGCCGAGCTGAACCCATGCGATTGGCGCACGGTGGTCGCAAACACGTGCCGTCCGCGCTGCGGTAGCGCCGACTTGAGCTACCCGTCCAGAATCGTCGACATCCGGTTCGAGCGCGGCTTCGACCCGATCGGGCCGGTCGCACGACGTGTCCACGACGGTTGCGTCGAGTTCTGGTTCGCATCGACACTGCACCCCGAACGTCTCCGCGACGTCTTCATGGGCTACCCCTGCCCTCTTGCCCCGAGCACGTTGGAGTCCGGCGTGCTCGGCGACAGCGACTTGCGAGTCTCGGTCGGGATGCTGCGAGAAGTCGCGCCGTGTGCTCGCCCGCACCTCCAGACGATTGCCATGGACCTGGCGACCGCGGCGGCGGTCGCCGAACTCATCGGCGAAGGTGTGTGGGCAGCTTCAGCCCCGTGACGCATCCCATGAAGGTGACTGGGTTCGACGACGCGACGACTGCAGCGATCGGGGAACTGTTGCCCGACGTGGCGCTGCAGTTCGGCGACACCATCCGGCTGGCTGCTCGACCACAGCTCGGGCCGACGGCGGGCGATGCGACGATCACCGAGATCAGCCCCGACGGGGTGCGCGTGGATATCGAGGGCTCGAGTACCTGGATCGACTTTCGGGCACCGATCGCCGGCATCGACGGATTGGCGCGGGCCACCGTCGATCTGGCCGAGGCAGCGCGAGATCTCCACCCCGATGCGCCGATGACGAGCCTCGAGGTCGCAATGTCCGGGCTCGACACGCAACGACTTCTCCGTAGCCAGGTCCTCGACGTCACGCGACTCAGCGAGCACATGGCTGCGCTGCGCATCGGACCGTTCTCCCATTTTGAGTCGCTCGGGTGGGACCAGTCGCTGTCGCTGTTGCCCATGAACGACGGGCGACCGGTCCCAGACGATCTCTCACTCGAAACGTGGCGTTCGATGCCTGCCGATGAGTCCCCGCGTGGCCGCACCTACACGGTGCGCAGCGTGGTCGGCGGCGTGCTGGAACTCTGGGTGGCTCTGCACGGGGACGACCCCGAGACGGCCTCGTCGTGGTGTCGCACGTGCGAGCCGGGCGACCCGGTGGCGATCCTCGGTCCACGCGGCCGCTTCATGGTGCCGCCACCGGTCGAGCGGGCGATGCTGATCGCCGATGAGAGTGCGTTCGGTGCCGCTGCCGCGGTGGCCGAGCATC
This sequence comes from Actinomycetota bacterium, assembly GCA_038529675.1. GTDB lineage: Bacteria > Actinomycetota > Acidimicrobiia > Acidimicrobiales > Ilumatobacteraceae > Ilumatobacter_A. The sequence continues at coordinate 278 of JBCBDK010000643.1, read as the reverse complement.
TCGATCCCGGCATCGAGATCACGATCGTCGGTGTCGTCGAGAACGCTGGGCATCACATCGACTTCGATCTCCCGGAGCGGATCGCGACGCACTGGCTTGACGCGTCACTCGATCCCCACATCCGGGCGGACACCGTCATCGGCCACATCGACGCGATCGATGCCGACAGCACCTACTTCTGGGGCGCAGGCGAGTTCGAGATGACCCGCCGACTCCGTCGACATCTCCGACGCGACCGCGCGCTGCCAGCGACGCGCGTCGCCGTCTCGGCCTACTGG
>JBCBDK010000642.1:0-2407 GCA_038529675.1 Actinomycetota bacterium | reverse complement strand
CCTCGGTGACGGTGTAGGTGCCGAGGTCGACCCCTTCGACGGGCACACGATCGTGCCGAACCCGGTCGTCCTCGACGACGACGGAGAGACGGTCGTGGTCATCGTCACCAACCCGTGGCCCGCCGGCAAGATCGCCATCGAGAAGGTCGAGCTGGGCAACTCCCCGCCGAACGGCACGTACACGTTCACCATCGCCGGACCGGAGACCCTGACGGTGAAGGTCAACGCCGGTGAGACATGGACATCGGACTGGCTCGAACTCGGGACGTACACGATCACCGAGCACGACGCGCCCGCCGGTCACACGATCACGCCGAACCCGGTGGTGCTCGACGACGACGGCGAGACGGTGCTCGTGACGGTCACGAACATGACCGCAGTGGCATCCATCCTCCCCGAGACGGGTGGAGCGGATCGGACCGGTGCGCTCGTCGCCGCCTCGATCCTGCTCGCCGCCGGCGTCGCCCTGGTTGCCGTTGCCCACCGTCGCCGTGCGACCCACACCGACTGAGACGACGTTCACGTTCTGGGTCTCACCCCAGGCGTGATCGACCGGGGGTCAGGACTGGGTCTTGGAGCGGATGACGTTGAGTGCGCTACCGGCCTCGAACCACTCCACCTGCTCGTCGGAGAAGGTGTGGTTGCCGGCGAACTCGAACGTCGAACCGTCGGCCTTGGTCACCTGCACGATCACCTGCTCGCCGGGCACCGGTGGCAGCGTGAGCACGGTCAGGCGATCGTCTTCGTCGATCCGGTCGTAGTCGGCCGGATCGACGAAGGTGAGCGGGATCATGCCCTGCTTCTTCAGGTTCGTCTCGTGGATGCGCGCGAAGCTGCGGGCGATCGCCACGAGGCCCATCCGGAACCTGGGCTCCATCGCAGCGTGCTCGCGGCTCGAGCCCTCTCCCATGTTCTCGTCGCCGATCACGACCCACGGCTGGCCGGCCTCGTGGTACGCCTTCGCGATGTCGGGGTACGACTGCGTCTCGCCACTCAGCAGGTTCTTGCCGAAGCCGACGTCGTAGCCGTCATAGGCGTTGACCGCGCCGAGATACAGGTTGCCCGAGATGTTCTCCAGATGGCCGCGGTACTTCAGCCACGGGCCGGCCATCGAGATGTGGTCGGTCGTGAACTTGCCCTGCGCCTTCACGAGCACCGGCAGGTTCTCGTAGGCGCTGCGCGGTGCGGGATCGAACGGTTCGAGGAGCTGCAGACGGTCGCTGGTCGGCGACACGATCACCTCGACGTCACCACGATCCTCGGGCTCCGGGGGAGCGGTGAAGGTGTCCTGACCGGGGTCGTAGCCGGCGTCGGGCAGCACCTGGCCAACCGGCGGGTCGAGCGTGACTTCGGTGCCGTCGGGCGCCGTGATCGTGTCGGTCGTGGGATCGAAGTCGAGCCGACCGGCCAACGCGATCGCCATCACCGTGTCGGGCGACGTGACGAACGCCAGCGTGTTGGCCGAGCCGTCGTTGCGCTTGGGGAAGTTGCGGTTGAACGAGGTGACGATCGTGTTCAGCTCCCCGGTGATCGACTCGGGGCGGCTCCACTGGCCGATGCACGGTCCGCAGGCGTTGGCCAGCACCGTGGCACCGACCGCCTCGAGGTCGGCGAGCAGCCCGTCGCGTTCGATCGTTGCACGCGTCTGCTCCGAGCCGGGTGTGATCAGCAGGTCGATCTTGGCGGTCAGGCCCTTGGCGGCCGCCTGCCGGGCGATCGATGCAGCACGGGTGATGTCCTCGTACGACGAGTTGGTGCACGAGCCGATGAGCGTGGCCGACGGGACGATCGGCCAACCGTTCTCCTCGGCCGCCTTCCCGACGCCGTCCCTGCCGGTGCGGTGCGCGAGGTCGGGGGTGTGCGGGCCGTTGAGCAACGGCTTGAGGCTGTCCAGGTCGATCTCGATCAGCTGGTCGTACGTGGCGCCGTCGTCGGGGCGCAGATGGTCGGCGACCTTGTCGGCGGCATCGGCGATCGCCTCACGACCGGTGGCCTTGAGGTACTGCGCCATGTTGTGGTCGTAGCCGAAGATGCTCGTGGTGGCGCCGATCTCGGCACCCATGTTGCAGATGGTGGCCTTGCCGGTCGCCGAGATCGTGTCGGCACCCGGGCCGTGGTACTCGACGATCGCGCCGGTGCCGCCCTTGACCGTGAGCTGGCGGGCGACCTCGAGGATGACGTCCTTCGGGCTCGACCAGCCGCTGAGCGTGCCGGTGAGCTTGACGCCGATGACTTTCGGCCACTTGACGTTCCACGGGAAGCCGGTCATCACGTCGACCGCATCGGCACCGCCGACGCCGATGGCCACCATGCCGAGGCCGCCACCGTTGGGCGTGTGGCTGTCGGTGCCGATCATCATGCCGCCGGGGAAGGCGTAGTTCTCGAGCACGACCTGGTGGATGATGCC
>JBCBDK010000641.1:0-2417 GCA_038529675.1 Actinomycetota bacterium | reverse complement strand
CGCGCTTCGTGAAGGCCTCGCCCGCACGATCGCCCATTTTCGCGCTGAACTCGCCACCCACGTCTGATCCGCGCCCCTGACGCGCTCGGCCGGCCCGCCCGGCAGCGCTCGCGTCCTCGAGCCGTCAGAGGTGTTTCGTCGCCTCGCGGATCGTCAACGGCGAGAACCGGTCCCGGTGTTCGTCGACGAACGCCCGGACACGGTCGGGCGCATGGTGCGCGTACTGCCGAAGCGCCCACCCGATTCCCTTGCGGATGAAGAAGTCCGTGTCACGTGCGCGGGCCAGCGCGTAGCGGAACAACCGCTCGGCATCGGTGTCGTCGCCGTATCGCAGCTGATGGATGATCGCCGTCCTGGCGAGCCAGAGCTCGTCGCCGTCGACCCAGTCGTCGAGCGTCGCCGCCAGCTCCGGGTGATTCCGCACCATCGTCCCGACGGTCGGTGAGGCGAGCGCATCGACCGTGTCCCACCACGAGTCGGTCGTGATCCATCGCGCCAGGTGTTCGAAGTCGCGCGCGCGTAGGCGACGATCGTTCGCCCGCAGCACGTCGCTGGCCACGTAGTGGAACTCGCGCTCGGGGTGCGCTCGGAGCGCGTCGACGACCGCCACGACGTCATCGAGGTCCGCGCGTCTCGTCGCCGCGACGAGTGCCTTCGAAGACGCCCGGCGGGCGGGCGTCTTCACGCCGAGGAACTCGAAGCGATCCTTCATGTAGCGCGCCATCGGCTCGGCCTGGTCGGCATCAGCGAGTTCGCGGAGTGCCTCGTCGAGGCGTTCGGCCAGATCGCGGAGGGCGTCGATCGACGGGACGGGTGCGGCCACTCACTCAGTCTCGTCGAGAACTGTCGTCGCTTCCGACGCCCGGCACCACGGCTCGTTACGCTGACATGCGTGTCGACGTCAGACGGTCAATCCGGGGGAGTCGGGTTCGGTGCGAACTCGTGGCTCGTCGAGGAGATGTACGAGCGTTTCGTGGCCGATCCGGCATCGGTCGGTGAGCAGTGGCAGGAGTTCTTCGCCGACTACCGCTCCGAGACCCCATCGGTCGCCGCCGCGGCAGCCGCGTCGCCGCAGGTGCGAGCGGTCACCCAGCAGCACGTCGACACCGCCGCTGCACCGACGCCCCCCGCTCCGTCGGACGCACCGTCTGCGCCGGCCCCGGCGTCTGCGGAGCAGGGACCGACCGAGGTCGTCGAGGAGGAGCCCGGTGCGCCGATCCGCGGTGCCGGCGCGGCGATCGTCCGGAACATGGAGGCCAGCCTCGAGGTCCCGACCGCGACCAGCTTCCGGAACGTCCCCGCCAAGCTGCTCGAGGTCAACCGGAAGGTCATCAACGGCTTCCGGATCCGGTCGGGTCAGGGCAAGGTCAGCTTCACCCATCTGATCGGCTACGCGATCGTCCGTGCGATCGCCGACGAGCTGCCGGTGATGAAGAACACCTACGTCGAGGGCGCGGACGGCAAGCCCCGCCTCGTCGAGAACGACCACGTGAACATGGCGCTCGCGGTGGACAAGGAGAAGCCCGACGGCAGCCGCACGCTGCTCACGCCGGTCATCAAGCAGGCGGACACGCTCGACTTCGCCGGCTTCCTCGGTGCCTACAACGAGCAGATCCGCAAGGTCCAGACCAACAAGCTGACCGTCGAGGACTTCATGGGCGCGAACGTGTCGCTCACGAATCCCGGCACGATCGGCACCATCCAGTCGGTGCCCCGCCTCATGCCCGGCCAGGGCGTCATCATCGGCGTCGGTTCGATCGACTACCCGGCGGAGTACGAGGGCGCCGACCGCGACACACTCGCCGAACTCGGAGTCTCCAAGGTCGTCACGATCACGTCCACGTACGACCACCGCATCATCCAGGGTGCCGAGTCGGGCCTGTTCCTCAAGCGGATCAAAGAACTGCTGCTCGGCGAGCACGGCTTCTACGACGACATCTTCCACAGCCTCGATCTGCCCTACGAGGCGGTCCGGTGGCGCCCCGACACGAGCGCGCTGTCCAAGGAGGACACGCTGCTCGCGAAGCAGATGGCGGTCGCCAAGCTGATCCGCGTCCACCGGGTCCGCGGGCACCGCATCGCCGACCTCGATCCGCTGCGCTGGACCGAGCCGCACACGCCGCGCGAGCTCGACCCGGCAACGTACGGCCTGACGATCTGGGATCTCGACCGCGAGTTCATGACCGACGGGATCGACGGCTCGAACTCGAAGATGAAGCTCGGCGACCTGCTGGGTGTGTTGCGCGACGCGTACTGCCGGACCATCGGTGTGGAGTACATGCACATCCAGAGCACCGACGAGCAGCGCTGGATCCAGGAGCACGTCGAAACACCGGGGTCCGACTATCACTCGGAGTACTCGGTCGACGACAAGCGACGCATCCTCGAGCGCCTGAACGCCGCCGAGGCGTTCGAGA
>JBCBDK010000640.1:0-903 GCA_038529675.1 Actinomycetota bacterium | reverse complement strand
GTGCCGCGACGGGCGGATCCGCTGCGTCGAGTGCAGCGCGAATATGGGCGGGGCGAGGGTTACTCGGCTTTGACTGCCTGACCGTACCGCTGACGGGCTGCCTCGCCCGACGTGCCGACCATGGCGCCGATCGCGGCCCATGAGTGTCCGTCATGTCGGGCGCAAACCACTGCGTCGCCAAGGTCACGCTCGGCCTCGGCACGAGCCAGGAACGCATCTCGAACAACTCGAAGTGCCGTGGCGTCGCGAACGTCCTCAGGCTCTGCCTGCTCGAAGCGTGCGGCGAGTTCGTCGGCGTGGTCGATGATCTCCTGGGCGGTGCGTGGCATCGGAATCACCTGAGGTACTTCGGTCGGGCCGCCATGGCGTGGACGATGATGGGTCCGTCGGAACTGTCGATGACGCCGACCTCGAGGAGGTTGCCGGCGGTGTCGGCACCAACGAACATCACGAAGCCGTCATCGAGATCGTCGACGAACATCGGATGGTTGAACGCATGGAGCATGTCGTTGTCGTGGATGCCGTGCTTGCGGGCGCTGGTTGCGATCAGCGGCGCATCCACAGCCACAAGTTAGCTTGCTGTCCGCCGGTTCGCAAGTTGCCTTGCGTGGGTTCAGCGCGAAGCCGTCGATCAGTGGTGGTCGGGCACCCGACGCCTTGCACATTCCCGCACACGTCGGCGAGCGCATCAGTGCCGCGATGTGCGGCGGGACTGCGGGTCAACTCCACCCACGGCGATACCGAGCGGTGCGCGGGTTGGAGCCGCTCCGGCCAAGCGTTGTGTCCAGCCTTCCGGATCAACATCATCTGAAGCAGCAACCGGCCGCCGAGTGCGGGGCGATCGGCAACGCGCGATGCTCTCTTGGCGAGCGAAAGGGTGGGACGATGCCTGAAGTAGGGGAG
>JBCBDK010000639.1:0-1476 GCA_038529675.1 Actinomycetota bacterium | reverse complement strand
TTCCTATCTGGCGAGATGAATCGCCGCAATTCTCAGAGGTGGTCGCGAAACGACGAGGAGGCTCTGCGGGAGATCTCCAGTCAGCTCAGCATTGCCCACTTCCATGTGCCCTGGCCTGAACGCAATCACGCTCGTTCGGTCTGCAACACGCTGCTGATCAACCCAGGCTTCCTCCTCATGACTGAGGAAGCCCGAAATCGCCTGGAGTTCAGCGGAGCTCGCCGCGCTGAGGACCCGAGTTATCGACACCATCCGTGGCGCGTCGACTTCACCACGTACGTGGCTCCGGGCGCCGGCAAGGTCGGCAAGGCTCCGTCACGGCCGCTGTGCGATTGCGGAATCCCACGAGACAGCAAAGACGAGTGCCAGTTCGGTCAATGCTGAACTCCAAAGAGCATTAATCTCGCGGCGGGGAGGGATTCGTCGATCGGAAGCAGCGAGGTGCTCCGGCGGCGGACGCTGCCTCCGAGTCTTCGCCCTGGTGAGGGAACCCTCCTGACGGCGGGCCGGTGGCATCCGTCTGGCTCGGCCGAGCCTCGAGGCTTGCCGGTCAGCCAACTTCGCCGTGGAGCGCTGCGAGGTACATCTCGAAAGCCTTAGGTGTCTTCTCGCCGTTGATGGTGAGGTTGCCAGGGGAAAGGGCTGCCTGTTGGGCACTCGCTGTCCCCAGACGTCGTTCGTAGCCAACGAGCTCTGGAACGGCCTGTTCCCATTCGTGGATGCGGCGGCCGGAGATGATCACTGCACCTCGCGCGATCGCCGCCTTGAGCAGGTGGGTGTTGTACGCCTGGGAAGGCACCTCTGGAAATGCTGATCCCGATCTGGAGTGGTAGGGAAACCACTCCATCGATGCGAAACGCTGCGCATACACATCGACACCGACCTCAGCGATACCCCACCTCGACTTCTTTCTGGTCCAGAGCGATCCGCCGCAGTCATCGAAGCGTGGATCGAGCAGGTAGAACGGCCACTCCATCGGTTGGTGCCGCAAGCAATCGATGATCGCCCGTTGGAAGACCGGGTTGGCGTGAAACGGGTCGTCTCCGGCAGCGTCGTAGCCCGGGTTGAGCTGCAGCACGATGACGGTTGCCGTTCGTGGGTCTCCGACCCACGGCTCAGGCAGGCATCGTTCCACTTGCAGGTAGCGCGGCCCGCTTGGGTGCCGCCGGTGGTGGGTTTCGATCGCGGGACGGTCATCGGGCAGCACCCACGGCGGCGCCGACGGCAGGTCGAGCCACGGGTTTCGGGGCGCTTCAAAGCCGGTCATGGTTGCAGACGCTAGTTGTGGGGCGTCATAGCGCAGGGTGGTCTGACGATGGGTGTCACTGACGTGATGTCTGTTCGCCGAACTGCCGGCTCGGCGGCGGATGCCCGTGGGCGGGTGGGTCTGCCGCACGGTTCAGTGTCAGTCGAGGTCAATTGTCGAGCGGCAAGGCGCTGCCCGTAGCGCTCGATATCGACGGCATCAAGCGGTCG
>JBCBDK010000638.1:0-2421 GCA_038529675.1 Actinomycetota bacterium | reverse complement strand
TCTTGTAATCATGTGGTCGCGGGTTCGACTCCCGCACCCGGCTCCAGACACCCGTCGAGGGTCGACCAGTCGCCGTCGAGACGCCGGACCGAGATGATGTGCCCGCGCGCTCGGGCGGGGGGTCGCACCGGCCGCGGGTCCTGGGTCAGACTGCTCCACATGCCGCGACCACAGGATGGTGTCGTCCGCCGACGGGTCGTCGTCCACGGTCGGGTGCAGGGTGTGGCCTTTCGCGCCAACTGTCAGCGGGCCGCCGAACGCCTCGGTGTACGTGGGTGGGTACGCAACCGCGGGGACGGCTCGGTCGAACTCGCCGCCGAGGGCGCGGTCGACGCCGTCGACCAGCTCGTCGAGTGGTCGCGCCAGGGCCCGTCCGGCGCAGGGGTCACGGCCGTCGACGTGGCCGACGAGCCACCCGTCGGAGAGTCCGGGTTCCGGATCACGTACTGAGAACACGTCGGAAACCCATGCAGCGGTCGCGATCACCCCGCTGCGTGCGCTCGTCGGCGAGGATGGCGATGTGGAACCACTTCTCGTGATCATGGCCGCGGGACTCGGCAGTCGATTCGGCGGCGTGAAGCAGCTGGCTCGCGTCGGGTCGAACGACGAGGCCTTTCTCGACTTCTCGATCAAGGACGCATTGGCCGCCGGATTCGGTGAGGTTGCCCTGATCGTGCGCACCGACATCGAAGACGACGTGCGAGCGCACTTGTCCGAGCAGCACCCGGGGCGCGACTTCCTCTTGGCCCGCCAGGACGAGCTCGGGCCGCCTCGCGGCAAGCCATGGGGCACGCTGCACGCGGTGCTCAGCGCACGGTCACTGCTCGACCGACCGTTCGCCGTCCTCAACGCCGACGACTACTACGGGCCGGAGTCGTTCGTCCTGGCCCGCGAGCAGATCGACCTGCTCGAACCGGGCGAGGGCGCCAACGTCGCCTTCGAGATGGGCAAGACGGTCCCCCCGAGCGGCTCGGTCACGCGAGCGCTCACGACCGTCGTCGACGGCCGACTGACCGCGATCGTCGAGACCGACGGGTGCGAGCGACTGGACGACGGCCAGCTCGTGGCCGCGGGTGAGCCGGTCGCCGAGGACACGCCGGTGTCGATGAACCTGTGGTGCTTCCGGAACGACGTGCTCGTCGATTTCGACGAGCGGTGGGAGGCGTTCCTCGAGGCGAACCGGGACGACCCGAAGGCGGAGTACCAACTCCCCACCGTCGCCGGTGAGCTGATCGATGCGGGCCGACTGTCGATCCGGGTCGTCTCGTCGCCCGAGCGCTGGATCGGGATCACCAACCCGGACGACCTGGAGCTGGCTCGGCGAGCACTCGCCGACCGCTGATCCCAACACGATCCAGCGGAACGCCGCGTGACCGGGCGCGCATCGGGGGTGGCGGATCGATGACCCGCCACCCCCGAGGTCTCGAGGCCGGTGTCAGCCTGCGAGTTCTGCCTCGCAGTGGACGGTCACGTCGTTCCCGTCGAAGCTGCAGAAGTCGACGCCGGCGCCGCCGGCGACCTGGTCGGCCCCGGCACCGCCGTTGATCCTGTCGTTACCGGCGAAGCCACGGAGCACGTCGCGCCCGCCGCCACCGTTGATGGTGTCGTCGGCGCCGCCGCCACTGATCGAGTCGTTCCCGCCCTGGCCGTTGAGCCGGTTGGTGCCGCTCGGATCGGTGATGGTGTCGTCGCCGCCACCGCCGAAGACGGTGTCGTTGTTCGCACCGCCGTCGATCGTGTCGTCGCCCGCACCGCCACGGATGGTGTCATCGCCACGCTCGCCGCAGATGACGTCGTTGCCGCCACGGCCGTCGATCACGTCACGGCTGTCGGTGCCGAGGATGACATCGTCGCCGTCGGTTCCGACGACCGGGCCGGAGCCGTCGGCGACGATCGTCGGGATCTGACCGAGGCAGAGCTCGACGAACGGTTCACCGAAGATGAAGTCGTCCATTACCACGAGGTCGGCGATGTTGCCGACCTTCGCTGCGACCAGCGTGTTGTCGAAGCTCACGTCGGCGACGTCGAACGCCAACGGCACTTCGCCGGCGGTGATCTTGACCGTGGCGACGCAGGTGTCGTCGAACGTGGCGCCGAGGAACTCGAGGGTTTCCTGGCCCTCGGAACCGACTGCGGTCACGGTGTGCAGGAGCTGGCCGTCGACGTCGAAGTACTCGATTGCCGCGCTACCGGGCAGGTCGACGTCGGTGAACACGGCACCGAACCCGTCGACCGTGGCCGGGGTGGTCTGGTCGATCGGGCTGAAGAACGTCACCTCGACCACGTTCGAACCAAGCGGCGTGAACAGCCGCTCCGGTGAGAACGTCGCGAACGTCTCCTCGAACGTCGGGTTGATGCTCTCGAACTCGATCGGCGTTCCGTCGTCCAGGTCACCGCTCAGGAGGAATCCGGTGCCGGGCG
>JBCBDK010000637.1:0-2421 GCA_038529675.1 Actinomycetota bacterium | reverse complement strand
CCATGCGTTGGATGCCGCCGAGCGCGGTCTCGTCGCCGATGGCGGTGATCTCGACTCTGATCGAGTTGTCGGTGGCGACCGAGCAGGCGACGACATCGTCACCTTCGGTCTTCGCGACAGGATTGGACTCGCCGGTGAGCATCGACTCGTCGACCTCGACGTCTCCGTCGACGGTTCGACCGTCGGCCGGGGATCCGGCTGCCTGATCGGACGAGTACGTGGTCGTCGACGACGAGGTCGGAGACGAAGACAGTCTGGATGTCGCCGTCGGCGCCGACTCGCTCGGCGTCGGCCGGGAGCAGCTCGGCCAGCGCCGCAAGGGCGCCCCGGGCTTGGCCGATCGCGCGCATCTCTTGCCAATGCCCGAGAAGCATGATGACGATGAACGATGCGAGCTCCCACCAGAACTCGAGGTCGAGGACGTCCGTGAGTGAAACCAGCGACGAGACGAACGCCACGGTGATCGCGAGTGCGATCAGCAGCATCATCCCCGGGCGGCGTGACCGGGCTTCGTCGACGCCCCCGGTGAGGAACGGTCGGCCGCCGTAGACGTAGATGAAGTCCCGAGCACGGGTGCGATCCACTGCAAGCCCGGGAACGACAACTCGTAGCCAACCCAATCCTGGATCTGCTCGGAGAACACCAGCACCGGGATGGCGAGTGCGAGCTGTGGCAACCTCACCGTAAACCTTGCATTCGACTAGAAGGTCTAGGGCCTTCTCTGCCTAGGCTATTTCGATGAAGATCGGTGAGCTCGCTGCGGCAGTCGGGACAACGACGAAGACGATCCGGTTCTACGAGTCGATCGGGCTGCTCGACGAGCCCGCACGCACGCCGTCTGGCTATCGGGACTACGACGAGGCAGCCGTCGAGCGCCTCGGGTTCGTGAAGCAGGCGCAGTCAACGGGTCTGACGCTGGATGAGATCGGCTCGATCCTGGAAATCAAGGATCGTGGCGGCCGATCGTGCGAGCACACCCGCGACCTGCTGAGCCGGCACCTCGACGCACTCGACGAACGGATCGAGGAGCTCCACCGGGCGCGAGTCGAGCTCCGCCGCATGTTTGACCGTGCGGCTGCGCTCGATCCCGGCGACTGTGACGATCCGAACCGGTGTCAGGTGATCACCGAAACCCTCGCCGACCGAGAATCCTCCGACCAGGGGTTGACTTTGCTCTCGACTGGAAGGATTACGTTCGAGTCGTGACAACGGAACTCAGTGCTCCAACGGGGACGCTCGACTTCGAGATCGACGGGATGACCTGCGGGTCGTGTTCCGCGCGCGTTCAGAAAGTGCTCGCAAGGCAGCCGGAGGTGATCGACGCCGAGGTCAACTACGCGACGGGCCGAGCGCATCTCACAGTGACGCCCGACGCCGATCCCGACGCGCTCACCGCCGCGGTCGAGCGCATCGGCTACTCGGCCCGGTTCGACCACCGCACCGCTTCCGATGTCGGCGAGTTCGACGTCGGCGGGATGACGTGCGGGTCGTGCGCAGCACGCGTGCAGAAGGTGCTCAGTCGCCAGGACGGAGTCGCTGACGCCGAGGTGAACTACGGAACCGGTCGGGCGATCGTCCATGCCACGCCGGGTGAACGGCTCGACAGCGACGCTCTGGCGACAGCGGTCGAGAAGATCGGCTACAAGCTGGATCCGACGACCGACGCCGCCGCACCGGCCGACACCGACCGACCAAGCGATCACGATGGCGAGGCATCCGAGGTCGCACGCTGGCGGTGGCGGGCGCTCGCCTCGTTGCCCATCGCAGTGTTCATGGTGTCGACCATGTTCTTCCACGACACGGCGATGTCGACCACATGGTTGCGATGGCTCCAATTCGCACTGGCGGTGCCGGCGCAGTTCGTCGTGGCCTGGCCGATCCTCACCGGCGCAGTGGCTCGCGCCCGCCACCTGACGGCGAACATGGACACACTGATCGCCGTCGGCACGCTCGCTGCGTTCACGTTCTCCACCTACCAACTGCTCACCGACGGGATGGAGCTGTACTTCGAAGCGGCCGTCGTCATCGTCTTCTTCATCACGCTCGGCCGCTGGCTCGAAGCACGAGCGAAGAGCCGCGCCGGTGCAGCGCTTCGTGCCCTGCTCGAGCTCGGAGCCAAGGAAGCTCGCCTCGTCGACGCCGACGGCGGTGAGCGAATGGTGCCGGTCGAGTCGCTTCGCGTGGGCGACGTGGTCAAGGTCCGCCCCGGGGAGAAGGTACCGGTCGACGGCGAGGTGACCGAGGGATCGAGCGCAGTCGACGAGTCGATGCTGACCGGCGAATCGATTCCCATCGACAAGACGGTCGGCGACGAGGTGGCCGGCGCGACGATCAACGCGTCCGGCGTGCTGACGGTGCGAGCTCGTCGCGTCGGTGCCGACACCGCGTTGGCGCAGATCGTGAAGCTGGTCGAGCAGGCCC
>JBCBDK010000636.1:0-2426 GCA_038529675.1 Actinomycetota bacterium | reverse complement strand
GCCCATCACGAAGTCGTGGGCGCCGGCCAGCCGTGCGGCGCGCTCGACGTCGGCGTCGGACGAGTCCGGCACCGCGAACGCGATGTTCGCCCTGACCGTGTCGTGGAACAGCAGCGTGTCTTCGAACACGATGCCGACCGCTCCCCGCAGCTCGTCGAGCGCGAGAGACCGAATGTCTGCCCCATCGATCGAGATCGACCCGTCGTCGACGTCGTAGAAGCGGATGAGCAGGCGGGCGATCGTCGACTTGCCCGACCCGGTCTCACCGACGATGGCCACCGACTCGCCGGCGCCGATGTCAAGGTCGAAGCCGCTGAGCACCGGTGGCCCTGCGGTCCCGGCGTCGCCCGCTACGTCGTACGAGAACCGGACGCCGTCGAATCGCACTGCGCCGACCGCACGCCCGTGCAGGCCACGACCATCTCCCCCGCCGGGCCCGACGTCAGGACCGGCACCGAGCGCATCGGCGCGTTTGGGAAGCGACGCCGGACCGTCGGGGCTGCGCACCTCACTCGGCACCGACAGGATCTCGTCGATCCGGTCGAGGGCGACGCGTGCCCGTTGGGCGAACGCAAGGGTCATCCCGATCATCCGCAGCGGCCACACGAGGAGCGCGACGTACACGTTGAACTGAACGAGCTGACCGAGCGTGAGATCGCCGTCGATCACACGGTTCCCACCGAACCAGAGCACGCCGAGCAGCCCGATCTGCGGGAGCAGCTCGATCATCGGCAGGAACTTGGCGCGAATGCGTGCCGCGCCGATCGACGCACGGCGGATGTCGCCGGCCTCCTTGCGCAACCGGGCGGCCTGCACGGACTCGGCACCGAAGCCCTTGATGACACGAATGCCGCCGACGGTCTCCTCCACCACGGTCGCAAGTTCGGCCTGCTCGGCCTGCACCGTCTGGATCGCCGGGTGGATCGACCGCGAGAACCGATTGCCGACGAACTGGATCAACGGCAGCGACGCCAACGCGACGAGTGCGAGCTGCCAGTCGCTGACCAGGAGGATGACGACGACGGCGAGGATCAGCGCCAGGTTCGCGAGCGTGATCGGCAACATCACCACGAACATCTGGATCTGGTTGAGGTCGCTCGACGATCGACTCATCAACTGCCCGGTCTGGGCGCGATCGTGATACCCGACGTGCAGCGTCAGCAGGTGCTCGAAGATCCGTTCGCGGAGGCGCGCCTCGGTCCAGCGAGCTTCGCGGAACGCGAGGTAGCGACGGAAGGCGGTGAAGATGCCGGCGACGACCCCGGCCACACCGATGAGCCCGGCCCAGAGCCAGAGCCGATCGTCCTCGCCGATCCCTCGGTCGATGCCGAGGCGGACCAGTGTCGGGGACGCGATCTTGCCGAGCGTCCATGCGAAGCCGACGAGTGTGGCGACCACGAGCGCGCGGCGTTGGGCGCGCAGCGTCGTGCGGAGCAGATCCCAGCGGGAACGGAGTGCGACGTTCGTCGGCGTGGTTCAGCCGCCCAGCAGTTCGCGGACCCGATCCTTCGGGCGGCCGATGATGGCCCGGTCCGCCGTGACCACGACGGGGCGCTGGAGGAGCTGCTTGTGCTTCACGAGGACGTCGACGATCTGGTCCTCGGTGGCGACGTCGTCGTCGGTGAGCTCGAGCTTCTTGAACTTCGAGTCACGGCGGACGAGGTCGGTCGGGGGGTCCTCAAGCTTGGCGATGATGTCGCGCAGCGTCGCCTCGTCCGGCGGCTCCTTGATGTAGAGGACGACCTCGTGGTCGACACCCAATTCCTCGGCAATGCGCACGGCATTGACGGACGAGTTTCAATGCTGGTTGTGGTAGATCCGGACGTCGGTGGCGGAACTGGTCATGCTCCGAGGTTACGTCGGTGTCATCCGACTCGCCCCATCGGTTGCGGCAACGGCAACGCGCCGATCGTGAGCGAGCTTGACGGACGCGAAACGCAGCGAAACGGACAGTGAACGAGGCGGAGCACGGGAATCTTCCGGGTGGGAACCGGTTCGACTCGTACATGAAGAAGCTCGCACGCACACTGATCGATCACTGGAAGGTGGTGGTGCCGACCGCCGGCGTCGCCCTCCTCGGACTGGCCTGGCTGGCCTTCGGCTATTTCGGTATCCACACGGCGTTCATCGACGACAAGGTCGACGAGGCCGCGCCGGTGTTCGACGCAGCGCCGGCCGCGGTCGTCGTCGACGACACGGCGACCGACACCGACACGAACGACGACACCGACACGAACGACGACGCCAGCACGAGCGCTGGGGACGACACCGGGACCGAGACGGCCACGAGCAGCGAGGCCGACCCAGACGCCAGCGCCAGCACGGACGCAGCGACCGCCGCGGCGGACGCCCCTGCCGCCGCGACCAACGAGATCGTCACCGAGTACGCCGGCGAGTTCACGTCGCTCAGCCGCTACACCGTCACC
>JBCBDK010000635.1:0-2427 GCA_038529675.1 Actinomycetota bacterium | reverse complement strand
TGGGTTGGTGGGTCGGGTGAAGGTCCAGCCGGGGTGGATGACGTGGGTGTCGGCGAGCCCGGCGACACCCTCCACGACCTCATCGACGACGCCATCAACGAACCCGTCACCCGCAACCACATCGCCACGGTCGCCCGCCACAACCACGGCACCACCACCCCCGACGGCACCCACGCCTTCGACGCATCCAACCCCGACCTCATCCACCCCGGCCAGACCTTCGACCTCACACCCATCACCACTGCACCCGACGACATCGACACCGGATCGGGGGCCCCCGCCGACCCTGCCGATACGACGGTCAACGACGAACCCGACGTCGACGACACGTCATCCGCCCCGACCGATCCTGCTCCGACGGCCGATGTCGCGCCCGCCGCCGACACCGATCCACCGCCGGTCGAGGCGCCGTCCGACCCTCTGGTCGACGGTCCAACGATTGCCGACGGCCCCTCAACACCCCTGTCACTCCCCGCCAACGAATCAACCCCGATCGACACCGACGCTGCCCCCGCACCGCCGGTCACGCGGCCAGCACCACCCGTCCCGATCCCCACCAACGCCCACGTCGTCGCACCGCCCCAACCCGGCGACGTCGCCGCCACACCACCCACCATCCCCGCCGACCCAACCACGATCGACACCAGTCACGAGAGCAACGAGTCGGCCCCGTTCGCGCTGCTCGGCGCCGGCGGCATCGCACTCGCCGGGCTTTTCATCGCCCTCGACCGTCGCCGCCGACGAGCCCGCACCCGACGACCCACCGGAACCACCCTCGCCCCAGCCGACTCCAACCAGGCAGCCATCGAGCACGCAGTTCGACGCGCCGCCAACATCGACCGCGCCACCCGCGTCAACCTCGCCATCCGCCACCTCGGCACACACCTCGCCCAACGCGACACACCGCTTCGAGCCCACTACCTCCTCGCCACCGACACCGACGTCGCCATCACCTTCCAGCACCCGGTCGACCTCGACACCGACGGATGGACCCCCAGCGACGACCACCACACCTGGACCTGCACCCTCGACGACGACGACCTCCACGACCACGCCGACACCCCGACGCCGTGGCCGGCACTCCTGCCCATCGGCACCCTCGACGACGGCACCGACCTGCTCATCGACCTCGAAGCCACCGGCACCCTCGCCATCACCGGACCCGACACCTCCAGCCACGCCGTCATCGTCGCCGCCATCACCGCGCTCTCCGCCTCCCCGTATGCAGACCTCCTCACCTTCATCGACACCGACCATGTCGACCTCCACGGCATCCAACACCACCTCTCCGACCGGCTCGCCGTCGACACCGCCGACGACCTCATCGACCGACTCGAACAGTGGACCCGACCGTTCGACTTCACCGACCAACACCTCCTCACCGCACGCCACCACCTGGGCGGGGAGTACGAACCGTGCATCGCCGCGCTCATCGGTCGCCTCGACGACCAACAACAAGCGCGCCTCGACGCGCTCCCGCTCGATGGCTCACACCCCATCGCCGTCATCACCACCGAACCCGACGCAGCACACACCATCCTCCTCGAACTCGACGACAACGGCCACGCCCACATCGGCGGACATCGCGTCCGATGCCACCGCCTCGAAGCACCTGCCGCCCGAGCAACCGCCACGCTCTTCGACGTCGTCGACACCCCCGACGTCATCGACACCCCACCCCTCGACGAGTACGACCGGCTCACCAACAGCATCCCCACCGAACCGGCTGCTCCCGAGGAACCGCCAGGCGAGACCGAGACGACCGATGTCGGTGAACCCTCCGACGGCGAACGGCCGTCACCAGCGACTGCGGCGAGCAGCCATGGGCTGCCGCCGCTGCCAGCCCAGCTGTTCGACACCGAACCCGATGTCGACTGGACCATCCGCGTCCTCGGCCCACTCGAGATCGTCCACACCGACGGCACCCACCTCAACGGACCCCGCGTCCGAGAACTCGCCGCCCTCCTCGCCATGCACCCCACCGGTCTCAGCGCCGACCGCGTCAAGGACATGCTCGGCAACCACTCCACCGCGATCACCACCCGCATCAGCGAACTCCGCAAACTTCTCGGCCGAGGTGACACCGCCGCCGGCCGCACCCACCTGCCCGCCAACTCCGGCGCACGCGGCTACCACCTCAAAGGCGTCCAGGTCGACAGCATCCGCCTCGCCCGCTGCCTCGACCACGCCCGCACCACCACCCGCAGTCAAGACAAGATCAACTGGCTCGTCGGCACCCTCGAACTCGTCCGCGGCCCCATCGGCACCGGCGAAGTCCTCACCTACGAATGGGCCAGCCACCTCTTCAACACCCTCGAAGCCACCATCGTCGAAGCCGGCGTCGAACTCGCACACCTCGCCGCAGACGCCGACCAATGGGCCATCGTCGACTGGGCCGCCAACCAAACCCGCCTCGCCAACCCCTAC
>JBCBDK010000634.1:0-2432 GCA_038529675.1 Actinomycetota bacterium | reverse complement strand
ACACGGTCATGAACCTTCGGACCCAGCAGCAGCAGGTCGCGTGCTTCCGCAACGAACGGCGCGCTCGGCAGCATCCCCGCAACCGGCAACGCTGACCGGCGTCGCGACCGCTTGTGCACCAACGCATGGCGGTGATCAAACGAGAAACAGGACGCCCGTGCGGAACGGGGCTCACTGTGACACGGTTGGTTCCTCACGATGCTCGACGCGACCCTGCGCCCGATGAAGGATCGGCTCCTCGCGCCGGTCGCCGCCGGACCGGCGGGTCGCGCGCACCCGATCGCGATCAGCGTGCTGGCGCTCGTCGTCACCGTCGCTGCCGCGATCGCTGCGGCACGGGGTGCGGTCGTCCTGTCGGTCGGGCTGTGGTTGCTCGGTCGAATCCTCGACGGTCTCGACGGACAGGTCGCACGAGCCACTGGACGCCAATCAGACCTCGGCGGCCTGCTCGACTTCCTCTTCGACACGATCGGCTACGCCGCCGTCCCGATCGGGCTCGCCGTCGGCGTCGACGACCGCGCTCTCTGGATCGCCACCGCCGTCGTGCTCGCAACGTTCTACGTCAACGCCGTGTCGCTCGGCCACGTCGCCGCGATCCTCGAAAAGCGCGCGCTCGGCGCCATCGCCCGCGGCGAATCGACATCGGTGACGATGCCGCGAGGCGTGGTCGAGGGTGCCGAGACCATGGTCTTCTTCGCACTCGCGCTGTCGTTCCCCGAGCAGGCGCACGTCATCTGGTCGGTGATGGCCATCGCTGTCGTCGTCACCGTCACCGAACGAACCATCTGGGCGTCACGCACGCTCCACCGAGCCGACCGGGAGGTCGCAACATGAGCAGGGTCTGGGTACAGCGCGGTGCGATCGTCGCGATCTGGGTCGGTGCGATCATCGCCTGGCAGCGGTACCAGTCGTCCACCGGGTCGGGTACGCTCGAGACCGCGCAGCGGTTCATCGACGAGGTCGACGCCATGTGGTGGGGCCCCGTCGCCTTCGTCGTCGCCTACCTCGCTCGGCCACTGCTGCTGTTCCCGGCGAGCCTGATGACCGTCGTCGCCGGGGTGCTGTTCGGCCCGGTCGGCGGTGTGCTCCTCGTGATCATCGGGGCGAACGGCTCTGCGCTGATCGCCTACGCCGTCGGTCGCTCGCTCGCCTCCCCGAGCGTCTCGAGCGACGATGACGGGGCCATGGCGACGAGTGACGTCGTCGGTGAAGATGAACGCGCCGGACTGATCGCTCGATGGGGACGACGCCTACGCGAGCGCAGCTTCGAGAGCGTGTTCCTGATGCGCCTGCTGTTCCTCCCCTACGACCTCGTCAACTACGTGAGCGGCGCGCTGCGGATCCGCTGGACGTCGTTCCTCCTCGCCACCGTGTTGGGCACACTGCCCGGCACGATCTCGTTCGTGCTGCTCGGGGCGTCGCTCGAACGGGTCGACATGGGCTTCGATGGCATCAATGCCTGGGCGATCGTCGCCAGCGTCGTGATCTTCGTCGTCAGCCTCGGCATCGCCCGAGTGCTCCGTGCCCGAACGCCCGCCACCACCGACGAGCAGCACACCGGGCCGAGTGCGTCCGCAGACGTCGCGGTGCGAACCGACCCGGCCACACTCACTCCCCCTTCTTGACCGAATCACTCCCCGACCGAGCAGCTCCCCCACCGAGCACTCCACCAGCCGCACACCATCCCCGCCAGCCCTTCCCGACTGCGAGTACCACCGATGGCAACACACGACCCGACCCGCACCTACCGCGCCGCCGTGATCGGCGCCGGCTCCGGTGGCCTCACCCTCGCGATCGGTCTCGCGGGCTTCGGCCACGACATCGTGTTGATCGAGGGTGGCGCGATCGGCGGCGACTGCACGAACGTCGGGTGCATCCCCTCGAAGGCGTTCCTGCACGCGGCGAAGGTCGGCGAATCGGATCCGCTCGGGTGGACGCGGGGCCGTCGGAACAGCCTCCGCGATGAGGAGGACCACGACATGGCGACGCACGAGCAGATCGCGCTCGTGCGGGGCTGGGCTCGCCTGACCGACCGTCGCGAGCCGCACGTGGTCGTCGTGTCGACGCCCGACGGTGGCGAGGTGGAGGTCCGCGCGGAGCACGTGATCGTGTGCGCCGGCTCGGAGCCGGTCCGCTTCCCGGTCGACGGCCTGCCCGAGGACCGGCTGGTCACGAACGAGGAGCTGTTCGAGCTCGAACGTCTGCCGGAGAGGATCGTGCTCGTCGGTGGCGGGCCGATCTCGCTGGAGATGGCGACCGCCTTCCGCGACGTCGGCACCAGCGTCGAGATCGTCGAGCTCGACGACCGGATCCTCGTCAGCGAGGACCCCGAGGTGTCGGCGACCGTGCGTGCGGCGCTCGAGGCCCGGGGGATCCGGGTCCACACCGGGACATCGATCGAGCGGTTCGACGCCGCCACCGACACCGCGTAC
>JBCBDK010000633.1:0-2455 GCA_038529675.1 Actinomycetota bacterium | reverse complement strand
TCGGACCAACTTCGTGGGTGCTGTGGGGCACCGTCGCCCACGAACTCGACGAGAGGGCCCCCGCAGTGCACTGCGCCGAAGACCTCACCCGAGCGCTCGGACTGGGGCGCACTCAGCGACTCACGAGAGCGCTGCAGCGACTCGACCGGTTCGGTCTCGCATCGAACCCGACCACCAACGGCCAGACCTCGTGGCTGCTCCCGACCGTGAGCCCGCCGCTGTGGCGCAAACACCAGCACCTCCTCGACCCACACGCACGAGAGTTCCACCGACGCTGGAGCGACGGACTCGACGAAGCCAACTGGCACGACCCACTCCTCGCCGCCACCACCGTCGACCCCAACGACAACGGACTCGAACCGACCGAAAGGACCGACCCGTGACCGCCAACGCAATACGTCTCAGCGACGACCAAAGTGGGGTCCGCAGAGCGTTCCCACCCGGAGCAACCCAAGGCTGTGGACAAGTCCAAGAAGGGGACGTTACGACCTTACGAATTCAACTGACACAGTATGCAAAGTCTTTGCGACGCCCCCGGCGTCACCACGCCCGCACCTCCCAGAGCGCCGTCACCGGCCCCATAGGAACGACCGCGCCGGCACGCTGCCACGTCGTGGTCGGCGACAGGGGATCGATCACGTGTTGACGATCGCCAAGCTCCGATCGGGGCCAGGATCGGTCGACTACTACGTCCAGTCGGTTGCCGCGGGCATCGAGGACTACTACGCCGGCAAGGGCGAAGCACCCGGCCAGTGGATCGGGGCAGCCGCCGAACGACTCGGCCTCGACGGCCAGGTCGACGGCGCCGCGCTGGCTGCCCTGATGGAAGGTCGATTGCCCGGTGCCGAGAGCAAGCTCGGCGGTGTCCGCGCGAACAGGACACCAGGCTGGGACCTCACGTGGTCGGCACCGAAATCCGTGAGCGTGCTCTACGGGCTCAGCGATGAGGACACCTCACGCCACGTCGTTGCCGCTCACGACAACGCTGTCACCGAGGCCCTCAAGTATCTCGATCGGTGGGCCACGGTCTCACGGCGCACTGTCGACGGCGAGGTGCAAGGCGTCGAGACCCGCGGCATGGTCGTCGCCGGATTCCGGCATCGGACATCGCGCAACATGGATCCGCAGCTCCACACTCACGCCCTCGTCCCGAACGCGGTTGAACGTGCCGACGGGACGTGGGGAGCGATCGACAGTCGTGTCTTGTACCGACACGCCAAGACCGCCGGCTACGTCTACCAAGCAGTGTTGCGTGCCGAGCTGACCGCAACGCTCGGTGTGGAATGGGGATCGGTGACCAAGGGGTTCGCCGAAGTCACCGCCGTGCCTGCGGCGATCAACGATCTGTTCTCATCGAGACGCAAGGAGATCGAAGCCGAACTCGATGCCAGCGGAGCCTCGTCGATCAAGGCGAGCCGTACAGCGGCGCTGCGAACGCGTGTGACGAAGCAACAGGTCGCTGGCACCGACAAGCTCCGAGAGTCGTGGCGAGCGAAAGTCATCGACGCCGACCTGGACATCGATGCCGTCGGCCGCCGGCTCGACACCGTCGACGGGGTCCTGGCCACCGTGTCACGCCGACAACGACGACTCGTGAACGCTGAGCTGATGGGGGAGAGCGGGCTGACCGAATCCAAGACCAGCTTCAACCGGGGCGACGTCGTGCGCGCCTGGTGCGAGAACATCGACACACGAACCGTGGGAGTTGACGCCGACCTCCTCGACGACCTGGTCGCCACCACCACCGGTGACAACCGCAGCGTCGTCCTCGGCAACGGCGACCCGCTCCACGGCGCCGCTGATCCACGACGCTGGTCCACCACCGGACTCATCGCCCTCGAAACCTCCATCGTCGACACCGCCACCGACGGACGAGATCGGGGCGTCGCCACCGTCCGCCTCAGCGACCTCCAAAGATCTCTCGACAAGCATCCGACCCTCACCGACGAACAGGCGAACATGGTCGAAGCGATCACGTGTAACGGACATCGCATCGACGCCGTCATCGGCGTCGCCGGATCCGGCAAGACCTACGCACTCGGTGTCGCCAACACCGCCTGGCTCGCCGACGGCTATTCGCCGATCGGACTCGCGTTCGCCGGCAAAGCAGCCCGCGGCCTCCAAGCAGGCTCCGGCATCCCATCGACCACGATCGACAAGCTGCTCCACGAACTCGACCGACCCGACCACCCCGGTCTGCCGGAACGTTCCGTGCTCGTCGTCGACGAGGCAGGAATGGTCCCCACCCGCAAACTCGCAACCCTGCTCGAACACACGCGCCCGGACACCAAGGTCGTGCTCGTCGGTGACCACCACCAACTCCCCGAGATCGGAGCAGGAGGCGTACTGCGTGGTATCGCCGAGCGCTTCGACGACATTCCCACCCTCACCGAGAACCGCCGCCAGCAACAACCCGCCGAACGCGACGCACTGCGCGAGCTACGCGACGGCGACA
>JBCBDK010000632.1:0-2460 GCA_038529675.1 Actinomycetota bacterium | reverse complement strand
CCGTCGTAGAAGACGAACTCGTTCGAACCGTGCTCGCCTGGCTCCCGGCGACGAATCGACTCGGCGAACGTGTCCTCCTGTTCCCACCGCTCGAGCACGGAGCGTTCGAGCGCGGGGAAGTCCGGTTGGGGGTCGACGTTCGGGTACGGCACGTCGATCAAGGCTACCGAGGTGCTCGCCCGCGAAATCAGTGGGTTGGCGACGTTCGACCGCCGGCAACGGCCGCCGGGCCGGCCCCGGGCCGGCGTCAGCGTTCGAGATCGATGTCGTCAGCGATGTCGGTTCGCAGGAACAGGTTGGACCGCACGTCGTCGGACTCCTCGGCGTCGGACGCGTCCGAGCTCTCCGCCGCGTCGCCGGAGCGGCCCGCGAAGATGTTGTGTTCGGCTGGTGCCGAGGTGAGGCTGCCGATACCGGATGACGGACGACCACCGGTCGCGTCGCTCGGTTCGTCGACGATCGCGTCGCCGACCTCGATGCCTCCGGGGGTGTCGTCGTCGGAGGCCGACAGCAGCGGCGCTCGAACCTCGCCGAGGCCGCCGGGAACTCGCTCGGTCAGATCGATGAGCGCCGTCGCCGCCTCTCGGATCCGCGAACGTTCGTCGACGAGGAACACCTCGAGGTGCTCGACATCGGAGGCCAGGAACTCACGCCGCGCCTTGAGCGCATTGACCTCGCTCTCGACCGCGAGTCGCTCGTCCTCGCCGGCACGGCGGGCCTCGTCGCGTGCTTCGTCGACGAGACGGCCCGACATCTCGCGAGCGGATTCGATCGAGCCGGCCGCCTCGCGTTCGGCCTCGGCACGAATCCGTTCGGCCTCGGCCTCGGCCTCGGCGACGGTGGTGTCGGCGGTCCGTTGAGCGAGGAGCAGCGTCCGGCTGATCGTCTCCGCATCGTCGGGCGCCGCAACGACCTCACGCTCGGAACGAGCTGGTTCCGGCTCGGGCTCGGACGGGGCCTCGATGACGGACGCCGACTCGGCTTCGGTCTCGGCCGCTTGCTGCGCGGCACCGTCGGACAACTCCTGCAACCTTGCGACCGCAGCGCGAGCGCGCGCTTCCATCGCTGTCGACTGGTTCTGCGCACGTTCGAGTTCGACGGACACCCGTTCGAGGAAGTCGCGGACCTCGTCGGGATCGAGCCCCTTGCGGACCGTGGTGAACTCGGCGGTGCGGATCTGCTGGGGGCTGATGTCCATGGCGGTGGCCTTCTCGAGAAACTCGTGGATCGGCGTGGTGAGATCGTGGATCGGCGACGTGCTCAGTCGTCGTAGCCGTCGTGTTGACGCCGGGCGACGGGCTTGAGCAGGTAGACGCCGGTGGCCACCTTCTCCATCGTGCCGTCGAGGGCGTAGCAGATGCCGCTGGCGAAGTCGATGAGCCGCCGCGCGACCTCGCGTTCGGTTCCTTCGAGGTTCATGATGACCGGGGTGCCGCTCTTGAACGCGTCGGCGACCTCTTGAGCCTGGTCGAATCGACGTGGTCGGACGGTGTGCGGTTCCATGGCGCCTCCGGGAATGCTGCGGAGCTGTGGCTGAGTCGAAGCCTGCTCGGGAGCGGTCGGGCGCACGTGCACGCCCGAGTCGTCGTTGCCCCGAGGGGCCGGTGCGGCGATGCCGCCGGTCGGGTTCTGCGGTCGGCGCATGGCCGAGGAGGCGTCGAAGTCCTTCGACGGGAAGCTCGGGCGGGGTGCCACCGTCCGAACGGTCGGCTCGTCCTCCTGCTCCCAACCACCCTCGGCGCGGCCGCGTTCGGGCTCACGTTGGCGGGCCGATCTCGCAGGTGCTGTCGGCTCGTCGTACGCGTCGTAGTCGTCGTAGGCCTCGTCGGGTCCGAGCCCCAAGAACTCCATCGATCGCTTCCAGAGTGACATCCATTCCTCCTGGTCGCGGGAGGTTAGTCGCGCTCGGACGAGGATCGGTGGACAGGACTACCTGCCGGGCCGGGGTCCGAACAGCGCCGTCCCGAGCCGCACCTGGGTCGACCCGGCCGCGACTGCGACCTCGAGGTCAGCGGTCATGCCGACCGAGCAGACGGTGAGCCCGTGTTCGTCGACGAGACGTCGGGCGAGCTCGAAGCCGGGGCGAGCGGCAGCGGGCGTGTCACCGGTGGGCCCCATCGCCAGGACGCCGTCGACGGCCAGCCCGAGGTCGCGGCAGCGGTCGATCAGGTCGGTGACCTCGGACGGTCGACATCCCGCCTTCTGCGGCTCACCGGTCACGTTGACCTGCAGGAGGACGCGAGCCTCGGGCGACCGCTTGGCGATCTCGGCTGCCAGCGATGACCGGTCGACGGTGGCCCAGACGTCGACCACGCCGACCAACTGGCGGACCTTGTTCGACTGGAGGTGGCCGATGAACGACACGGTCGGTCGGCGGTCGCCGAGCCGCTCGAGGACCGTGCGCTTCGTGGCGAGTTCCTGGGCGTAGTTCTCCCCGATCGATGTACAGCCGGCATCGAC
>JBCBDK010000631.1:0-2466 GCA_038529675.1 Actinomycetota bacterium | reverse complement strand
TGCCGAGGACGCGCTCGGGAGCAACCCGTTCGCCGGCGTCTACGACGGGTACGTCCGGCACTACTCGCGCGCCGGCGTCGTCGGCTGGACCTGGACGGCGGGTACCGACCGTTCCGATCGCGTCGTCTCGGTCACCGCCGACCCGGCCGGCGTCGTGGCGCTCGGTCACACCACCGGCGAATTCGGCGGCCAGACGGCGTTGGGCGGCACGGACGCGTTCGTCACGATCCTGGATGCCGACGCCGGCGCCGAGCTCGACCTCGCGCAGTTCGGGACGCCGGGCGTCGACGAGCCGGCCGCCGTGGCGACCGACTTCGGCAACCGCTACGTCGTCGGCACGACGCGCGGGTCGTTCCCTGCGATGGCGAACGCCGGGGGGCGGGATGGTTTCGTCGGGCAGCTCGTTCCCGACCCGACCGTCGCTGCCGGCGACACCTTCACTCGGGCGACGAGTGCATCGTGGGGGCGGGCCACCGTCGGTGGCGGCTGGCAGGTCGCGCCACGCTCGCAGTTCTCGGTGGCGGGAGGCGCCGGGCGGGTTGCGCTCGTGGGCGGAGCACCCGAGTCGGTGGCCAACCTCCGTGCTGTCGGCGCCGACGACGCCACGATGACGTTCTCGGTCACGCTCGACGAGCTCCCGACCGGCGGCAGCCTCTATCTCTACGCAGTGCTCGGCAAGAACGGACCCGAGGAACACCGGATGCGGATCCGGGTCCGACCCGACGGCGCCGCGACGATGCGGGCGATCCGCCGGGGCGTCGGCGTGTGGCGACCACTCGACGCCAACGTCGCCGTTCCGCTCGTCGTCGAGCCGGGCAGGACGTTCCGGATGGCGTTCGAGACCGAGTCACTCGGCGCGACCACGCGGCTGCGAGGTGCCGCCTGGCCGGCCGGCGAGGCCCGCCCCGAGTGGCAGGTCGACGTGGTCGACGATCTCGCGGTCGAGCGTTCGACCGGCGCGGTCGGGTTGCGGTTCCGGTCGCCGGTGTCGTCAGCGAATGTCGAGCTCGCCGTCGACGATCTCACGGTCGTCGAGCGGTGAACCGCCGCTGTTGATCAGACCGGCGGGCACGCGGTGGAGAACATCGTCCCCGACCGCGAGTACCGGACCCGGATGTCGCCGCTCAGATCGGTGAGCTGGTACGTCAGCCCCGAGGAGCTGCCGACGTAGGAGTTGATGCCGTCGACGACGCGCCGCACCGAGTACGTGAGCGACTGCTGATCGGCCCATGTGACGAGACCGGCCGCGTCGACCGAACACGTGAAGTCGGGCAACAGCACACCGTCGCACGTCGTCGTGTTCAGTTGGCCGTTCAGGTTGAAGCGGACCTCGAACACGCCGAACGAGTCGGGGAGCGTCAACGACAGCCCGGAGGTCGAGTCGACGTACTGGTCGACCCCGGACACCTGCTGGCGGACGTGATAGGTCGACGCGCCCTGGTTGGTCCACGTCAACTGGTCGCCGACCACCGAGCAGCTGAACGGCTGTGGGTCGCCCAGCGGCGCATCGCATTGCGCTTCGATCCGGCCGCCGACGTAGGCGACGACCTTGTAGGCGCCGAACTGGCTCGGCACGGCGTACTCGAGTGCACCCGAGACCGAATCGAGGTAGTTGTCCTCGCCGTTGATCAGCTGTCGGATGAAGTAGGTGCTCGCACCCTGGTCGGTCCAGGAGAGCGTGTTGCCCACGACCGAGCAGGTGAACGGCTGCGGCTGGCCGAGCGGGGCGTCGCACGTCGCCTCGATCTGGCCGCCGACGTAGGCGATGACCTTGTAGGTGCCGAACTGGCTCGGGACGGTGAACTCGAGCGAGCCCGACACCGGACCGAGATAGTTGTCGTCGCCACTGATGATGTGGCGGATGTAGTACGTGGACGCACCCTGGTCGGTCCACGTGAGTGTGTTGCCGGTGACCGAGCAGACGAAGCCCGGGTCGATCGCCCAGTCGAAACTCTCGTCGACAGCGCCGAATCCGTCGTCGACCGACACGGTGACCGCGAAGTCGCCGCCTTCGGTCGGGGTGCCGCCGATGAGCCCGGTCGTGTCGTCGATGTCGAGCCCGGTCGGAAGGCCGGTCGCGCTGTAGAGCAGCGTGTCGCCGTTCGGGTCGGCAGCCTCGACCTGCAGCGACACCGCGGCGCCGAGGTCGCCCATCTGGTCGGCGATCGGCGTGACGGTCGGCGGGAGCTGCTCGAGCTCGACGGTGAAGGTCGCGTCGACGGTGTCGATCCCCTCGACGTCGTGGGCGAGGAAGGTCACGGGAAACACGCCGGCGCGGGTCGGGGTACCCGACACGACGCCGGTGTCGGGGTCGATGCTCATCCCGTCGGGGAGGCGAACCGCGGTGAACGTGGCGCCGGCCGGGGTGGCGGACACCGTGGCGCTCGCCGGAGTGTTGCGGTCGAAGGTCAGGTCGCCCGGCCCGGTGATGACGGGCGCGGTTCCGGGTGCCGGTGCGGCGTCGCG
>JBCBDK010000630.1:0-2476 GCA_038529675.1 Actinomycetota bacterium | reverse complement strand
GTGCGAGCAGCGGGTCTTGGAAGAACGTCGTCGCGGTGGCAGGCTGCACGTCGAGGGTCAAGAGCAACGTTCCCGTCAGCTCGTCGAGCGCGTACACCCCCTGGTCGGTGACAGGGATCGCCTTCTCGCCGACCACATCGGTCACCGTCACCGTCGTGTCGTCGGCGTCTGCGGTCGATTCGTCCGATGCACCGTCGCCTTCGGCCATCGCGTCGTCGGCCATCGCATCGTCACTGCCCTCGGCGTCGTCCGAAGCGCTGTCGGAATTTGCGTCGTCGGTCTCGGGGGCCTCGGTCGTCTCGGCTGCTGCTTCGGCAGGTGCATCTCCATCGGCGTCGGAGTCACTCGCTTCGGTTGCCGATTGCGACGGTGCTGTCGCCGAGCTGGCGTCGTCGTCGCTTCCGCAGGCGGCGGCGAGCAGGGAGCACGCGACAAGCGGCGTGATCAGGCGGGTGACTGTTCGGTGTCGTATCACGCCGATCAGCAGACCACACGCAAAGGGTCAGGTCAACCTAACTTCCTAGCGATGTTGGGTCGGTTCGGATCAGACGTCGTTGGCCTGGTCGGCGATCCACTGCTTCTTGATCGCTCGCCAGGCTTCGTCGGTGTGGTCGCGGCGCCAGTAGGGCGAGATCGATGCCGCTGCAGGATCGACACCCCGATCGGCAACGAGATGGCGCCGCAGTGCTCGGACCTCACCCGCCTCTCCGTGCACGAACACGTCGACCCGGCCATCCGGCCAATCGAGTGCACGCACCGATTCCACCATCAGTTGCTCGGGGCTCGGGCTCGAACGTCGATGGAGCCACGCCAGGTCGAGGTCGGCATCGGTCGGCATCGATGCCGGGTCGTGTTCGTGGTCGGGTCCGTCAACGACGAGGCGAACCACGCATGGCTTCCCGGTTGGAACGGCGCGCATCGATGCGGCGATCCCCGGGAGCGCACTCTCGTCGCCGACGAAGAGAAACCAGTCGGCTTCAGCATTCGGTCGGTAGCCGCCGCTGGGTCCGATCATCTGCAGCCGATCGCCCGGCTGGGCGTGCTGTGCCCACCGACCGGCGTAGCCGACGTCACCGTGCACCACGAAGTCGATCGTGAGGCGACGGCTGGAGTCGTCCCAGTCCCGCACCGTGTAGCGCCGGCCTCGCGGTCGATGTTCGGGCTCCGCGGCACGAGCCTCGTGGACCTCGAAGGGAACGCCGTACGGCGCGTCGTCGGGAATGAAGAGCGCGTTGACGTACTGATCGGTCCGGTCGGTCGCTGCGAAGTCGTCCAGGCCCGGGCCGCCGAAGACTACTCGCATCATCGACGGGCTGAGACGCTGGGTGGACTCAACGGTTCCGTAGTTCGCCATAGTGCAAGTATATCCTCTCATCACATGTTAGGACTTCCTCACACTCGCAGCGGCGCCGCGCTCGGCTCAGTCATTCTCCTGTCGCTCGCTGCGTGCAGCGGCTCGGACTCGACGACCTCGATGCCGGCCGAGGACGACGTTCTCACGATGGAGGCCGACGCCGGTGCGGCCGCAGGCGACGTTGCGGATAGCGCTGAGGCTGCTGAGACCGACGACGTCTCGGAGGAAACCGGTGCTGACGATCCGGTGGTGGGCGACGTTGCGGAGGTTGATCCCGTCACCGACGCCGACCCCGCAGAGGATGTCGAGGAGGTCGATGCTGATGCCACTACACCAGCGTCACCCGAGTTCGAGGTCGGCGCGTTTCCACGTGTCGTCACCGATGCGCTCGGCGAGGTCGAGATCACCGAGGCGCCGCAGCGCGTGGTGGCTCTCGACCGATCACTGGTCGACGCAGCCCTGGCCCTCGGACTCGAGGTCGTCGGCTACACGACGTTCATGGATCCGAACGGTGCGCTGCCGGACTACTTCGGTGAAGCGGTCGACGATTTCGCCGCCGATGCCGAGTGGGTCGGCGATCTCTCGGCACCGAACCTGGAAGCCATTGCGCTGCTCGACCCGGATCTGATCCTCACCTCGGCCGTGCGTCACGAGTCGATCGCCCCCGAACTCTCGGCGATTGCGCCCACGGTCATGTCCGAGTCGGCAGGCGGCGGCTGGAAGGACATCGTCCGTCTCACCGGCGAGGCCAGCGGTCGCGAAGCGGCCGCAGCGGCGGCGCTGTCGTCGTATGAAGCTCGCGCCGCCGAACTCGGCGACGAGATCCGTCAGCTCGCCGGCGATCCGACCATCTCGATCGTGCGTTTCGTCGACGTGATCCGCCTGTACCAGCCGATCAGCTTCAGCGGCACCGTGCTGGAAGACGCTGGGCTCAGCCGCCCCGAGAGCCAACAGCGGACCGACGACTTCATCACCATCATCAGCCCCGAAGAACTCGATCAAGCCGACGGCGACGTCCTCATCTACACGGTGTTCGACAACGAGGCGGTGGCCGACGGGGTCGCGGACCTGCAGGCGAGTCCGCTGTGGGACACGCTCGCCGCTGTCCAGCGCGGTGACGTG
>JBCBDK010000629.1:0-2478 GCA_038529675.1 Actinomycetota bacterium | reverse complement strand
CGTGCAGGTGGACCCGCCCGAAGGTATGGACATCACCGACTGGGCTCTCACCGATCAAAGTTGGGCCATTGAACTTGTTGCAAGCACGACGGACGTGACGGAAGCACAGTCGGCGCACGCGATTCGCAACGACCGTGGTTTCGATATCAACTAGGCGCGTCGCCAGTCACCAGTCCGGAGAACGGTCCAGACGGACCACGTGTGGTAGACGGACCCGCCTGAGTCGCCTGGGCGCATCGGACAGATTTCCGACCAGGTGACCCGCTCGATGGAACCCGTGCGGTTCAACGGCGCTTCAGAATCCCACGAGCATCGACCACGCCGTTCTAAGGCAAGGCTTGCGTGCAAAGTTAAGACGCCCTAACATCGGGTGAATGGCAAGGCTGTCACACTCCTCGATCGGGGCCGTCGTCGTCTGCAGTGCGGTCTTGCTCGCGGGTTGTGGCGCTGGAGTCGAGGAGACTGAACGACCGAACGCGCAGTCGATGAAAGATTCGACGCTCGCCGATAGCGCAGTGCCGGAGCCACCCGACAGTGGGGCAGCCGTCGCAACTGCACCGCCCACATCGGACCTGGCGACTGAGATGCGCATTGTTCCCGTGGACGGCGACCTGGCCGAGATCGTGTTCGCACTCGGCCTCGGTGATCGGGTCGTCGCGACCGACATCTCGGCGACGTTCCCCGAGTCGGCGGATGCGCTGCCCGAGATCGGATATCAGCGAGCACTATCGCCCGAGCCAATCCTCGGCTTCGAACCCACGATCGTGCTCGCAACCGACCTCGCCGGGCCTCAAGAGACGCTCGACGATCTTGAACGACTCGGCGTCGAGGTCGTGGTCATCGAGCGCAGCAGCACTTCGGTCGGTCCCGGCCAGAAGATCCGCGCTGTCGCCGAAGCGCTCGGCGTGCCCGAGCGAGGCGAAGCCCTCGCAAGCACCGTCGACGCAGACATCGCCACGGAGTCCGAACGAGCGCGCGCCCCTGCGGAACGTCCGCGTGTCGGGGCGCTCTATGTCCGTGGCGACAACGTGCAACTCGTCCTCGGACAGGGTGGCGGCGTCGACTGGCTGATCGAGGCGGCTGGCGGAATCGACATCGCCGACGATCTCGGCGTGGTCGACAACGCCCCGATCAACGCCGAAGCACTCGTCGTTGCCAGTCCCGACGTCCTCATCGTTCCGGCCCGCGGGCTCGAGTCGGTCGGAGGAATGGACGGCCTGCTGGAAGTGCCCGGCATCGCCGAGACCCCCGCCGGACGCAACGGCCGAATCCTCGTCTACGACGACCAGTTGCTCCTCGGCAACGGGCCACGCACTGGCGAACTCCTTCGACAACTGATCACCGACCTCCACGGAGACATCCAATGACGACGACTTCTTCTGACACGACCGTCGGCCTGTCGGCCGATGCCCATGAGACATCTGGTCCGCCCGTCTTGGGCGACATCGGGAGCTTCCCCTCGCACGCTGAGTTAGCGCGCACGCTGATCGAGCCCGGCGGCATGGCGACCTTGGCCACGTTGGCAACCTCGGGTCATCCCTACGCATCGATCGCGCCGTACTCGGCACTCGTCGACGGTGCCCCGTTGATCTGTGTGTCGTCGTTGGCCGAGCACACGCAGTACCTCCGAAGCGACCCAAGGGCCAGCGTCCTCGTCGAGGCAACGCCGGCGCCCGGCGTCGATCCGCTCTCCGAGGCACGCGTCACGATGATCGGGTCGTTCGTGCCCGTCGACCCGACTGCAGAGGAGATCGACCGCCACCTCGAACTCCACCCGTTCGCACGGAACTACGTGCACTTCGCCGACTTCTCATGGTGGCGACTCGAGATCGCCAACCTGCGCTACGTCGGCGGCTTCGGCGTCATGGGCTGGTCGACCGCCGAGGAATACTCGACGGCAACCGCCGATCCGATCATCCCGCACGCCACACCCATGATCGACCACCTCGACGCCGACCACGGCGACGCCTGCCTCGACATCGTGCGACACCTCGCCCACGTCGCTGACGCACAGTCGGTGTCGGTCTCGGCCATCGACCGCTACGGGATCACGTTCGACGCCCGGACTACCGGTGACGCCGAAACGACGGTCGCTCGCGTCGCGTTTGCGGACGTGCTGGAACGCCCCGACGACGTCCGTGCAGCGTCGGTGGAACTCGTGCATCGGGCACGGCACGCCGCCGCGAACTGACTGACACGGCTCCCAACGCCATCACCAGAACCCCACCAAACCCACACCAGGAGACACTCATGACCCCACTCGAACGCCTGCGGCTCGCCACCGCACTGGTCCACGCCATCCCCGGCGCAGCGCTCGAACTTCGCACCGATCAGAACGAGAGAATCGTCGTCGGCACCAACCCGAGCGCCGACATCGATCCGTGCAAGATGCGCCGCGTCGTTGCGTCGATGGCATGCACGAACCGTCCAGACCTCGCCGACCGAGTCGCCGCGATGACGCTCGGCGGAGCGCTCGAC
>JBCBDK010000628.1:0-2485 GCA_038529675.1 Actinomycetota bacterium | reverse complement strand
GCTGGCCCACCTCGACCTGATCGACCCGAACTCGACCGAGGTCCTCGCCTTCATCCGTCGCCACGGTCTCGCTGCGTACGAGCCGCCGACGGCTGCGGCGGTCATGGCGCTCTGTGAGCTGGCGGGCACTGGCTTCGTCGCGTTCGACGTCGGCTCGAACGTCGGGCTGTACTCGCACCTCGCGGCGGCGGTGTTCGACCCCTCGAAGGTCGTCGCGTTCGAGCCGGCGCCGTTCACCGCCAAGGTGTCTCGCCGTATCGCCGCGAAGAACGAGCTCGCCGTCGACGTGGTCGAAGCGGCTGTCGGCGACGAGGAGGGCACGGCCACGCTCCACTTCTCGCCGCACGCCGACTCGACGAACTCCCTCGTCGAAGGCTTCCGGGCCTCGGTCGACTCGACCGTGGTGCGGCTCGTCACCGTCGACGCACACGTCGAGCGGACCGGCGTCGTCCCCGACGTCGTCAAGATCGACGTCGAGACCTACGAACAGCAGGTCCTGAGGGGTGCACGCCGCACCCTGGAGACACATCGGCCGGCCGTCATCATCGAGGTGCTGAAGCGCAAGGGCCACGATCACGGCGTGGAGTTGACCGAGGAGATGGCCGGGCTCGGCTATCAGTACTACGCCCTGCCTGCGGCTCCGACGTGGGAGGCGTCGCCGGCGATTCACGGCCTCGGCACGACCGACCGCGACTGGCTGCTCCTGCCGGATCCGATCACGCCGGCGTTCACCGATGCGTGGACGAGGTGGAGTGCGAGGCTCGCCGAGATCACCGTCGACCGGAACCCACGCGTTCCGATCCTCGCCACCGTGAAGGGCGCGCTCGGGCGCGGCGGTCCGCTCGAAGTCGGGCGCGCCGCCCGGCGCTATGTTGTTGCACGTCGTCGAGAACGCAGCGGCCGATGACGTATCGAGTGCCCTTGCCGATCGGATCGCACCGGCCACACCTCGACATCGTCGACCCGAGCAAGACCGAGATCCTGCACTTCGTTCGTCGGCAAGGCCTCGCTGCGTACGAGCCGCCGACCGCAGCTGCGGTGATGGCGCTCTGCGACGTGGCCGGCGACGGCTTCGTGATGTACGACATCGGCTCGAACGTCGGCCTCTATGCCCACCTCGCCGCTGCCGTGTTCGTTCCACGCCGGGTCGTCGCGTTCGAACCGGCCCCACACACGGCCGAGATGTCGCGCACGATCGTTCATCGCAACGGTCTGACCGTCGACGTCGTGGAGGCGGCCGTCGGCGAGGTCGCCGGCACCGCCCCGCTCTACTTCTCGCCCACGTCCGATGCGTCGCACTCGCTCGTCGAGGGTTTCCGCCAGGCCACCGGCACGACCGACGTGCGCGTGGTCACGATCGACGATCACGTCGCAGAGACGGCCCTGGTGCCGTCGTTCATGAAGATCGATGTCGAGACCTTCGAGCTCGAGGTCCTACGCGGCGCACGACGCGTACTCGCGGAGCATCGTCCTCCCCTCATCATCGAGGTGCTCAGACGCAAGGGCCGCGACCACGGTGTGGAGTTGACCGAGGAGCTGGCCGGGCTCGGCTACCACTACTACGCGCTGCCTGCGGCCCCGACGTGGGAGGCGTCACCGACGATTCACGGCCTCGGAACGACCGACCGCGACTGGCTGCTCCTGCCCGAACCGGTGACCGACGGGCTGGTCGATGCGTGGTCGCGCTGGCATGCCCGACTCGGCGCGATCACCGTCGAACGGAACCCACGAGTCCCGTTCCTGCTCACCGCTCGGGCCGCATTCCGTCGGGGCGGCGCGGGTGAGGTCGCTGCGTCGGCGAGGCGCTACGCCCGTTCGGTCACCGATCGGATCCGCTCGAACCGCGGCTGAACAGCCCGCGGACGAGGCCGGCGGCCCACGAAGCGTGGATGATCGCCGCTGCTCGGGCGACCCGCCACCGGCCACGCGTCGCGGCGAGCAGCCCGAGCACGTACGCGCCGGGCAACGCCAACGCCGCGGGGCGGCGAACACCGATGATCGTGGCGATGGCAACACCGGCGATCACGACCGGCGGCGCGAACTGGCGGAGCCGGATCGAACCGGGGTGGCGTCGGAGCACCTCCGACTTCCACCGCCCGTAGTTGGCGTACTGGCTCGCGAGCGCTCGGGGCGTCGAGCGCGGGCGGTACTCGATGGCGAGCTCGGGGTCGAACCACACGGTGTGCCCCGCATCGCGCAGCCGGATGTTCAGCTCGTAGTCCTCGTTGGCGAGCAGCGACTCGTCGTAGCCATCGATCGACGCCAACGCCGTGCGGTCATAGACGCCGAGGAACACCGTGTCGGTCGGGCCGGGCTTACCACCGCTCCGATAGCCCGCACCGCCCGTTCCGACCCACGACGTGGTCGCCGCCGCCACGTCCCGCTCGAACGGCGTCGACCCCACCGGCACCTGCCGGCCGCCGACGTTGGCTGCACCGGTCGACCTCAGCGTCGTCACCGCTCGTTCGAGGTAGCCCGGCGTGAG
>JBCBDK010000627.1:0-2492 GCA_038529675.1 Actinomycetota bacterium | reverse complement strand
TCGAGACCGTGATGCTCCGGCGTGACCATGATCCGGCGGGCGATCGAACCCACCGAGGTGCGTGGCCAGCTGCCGTGGGGCAGCCGCAGCAGATCCTTCGCGTGCACGAAGCCCTTCACGTGATCGAGGTCGTGCTCGAACACCACGATGCGACTCCGGCCCGTGCGATGTGCCTCGGCCGCCGCCTGCTCGGCCGTGACGTCGGCGGAGACGGCGACGATGTCGCGACGGGTGGTCATCGCGTCGGCGGCGGTCTTCCCCGACAGGTCGAGCGACCGCGCCAACAGCTCGTGCTCGGTTGCTGCGAGCCCACCGTGCCCGGCCGATTCGTCGAGCAGCAGCCGGAGGTCGCTCGGCGAGTGCGCCATGGCTCGCTCGTCCTGCGGCTCGACGCCGACGAGGCGAACAACGCCGTTGGCGATCGTGTTCATCAACCAGATGACCGGCCGGAACAAGCGGACGAACAGGCGGAACAACCGGGCGAGCTTGAGCGCAGAGTCCTCCGGATGGGAGATCGCCCACGACTTCGGCGCCATCTCGCCCACCACCATGTGGAGGAACACCACGATCGACAGCGCCACCGTGAAGCCGATCACATGGGTCCACGTGTCGGAGAGCGTGAACCACTCCCCGAGTGCGCCTTCGAAGATCGCTGCGACCGCAGGCTCGGCGACGAGACCGAGGCCGAGCGAGCACATCGTGATACCGAGCTGTGCACCGGCGAGCATCAACGTGAGCTCGCGGATGCCGGCGAGTGCTGACTTCGCCTTCTTGTTGCCATCTGCGGCGAGTTGCTCGATCCGTGAGCGACGGGCAGCGAGCAGCGCGAACTCGGCGGCGACGAAGAACCCGTTCAACGCGAGCAGCACCACCGCAAGCACGAGCGCCGGGATGTCCACGACGATGCCCTCCTCGGCGGCGAGCAGGATCGAGCCGGTCATCGGTCGGCCTCGTCGCTCTCGTCGTGCCCGGTGTCGTCGTCGGCATCGGCGATCACGGCGTCGGGGTCGACCTGCACGCGCAGCGTCTCGATCGCGTAGCCCTCGACCGCATGCACTTCGAGGCGTACGCCGTCGACCACGACCGCATCACCGGGCTCGGCAAGGCGTTCCAGCCGCTGCAGCACCAAGCCGGCGACGGTGTCGTACTCACCGTCGGGGAGTTCGAGGCCGGTCGTCCGTTCGATCTCGTCGGGCCGCGCCGTGCCGGGCACGGTCCACACGCCCGGCACCAATTCGATCGGTTCGCCGGGGTCGGCGCCGTCGTATTCGTCCTCGATCTCGCCGACGAGCTCCTCGACGATGTCCTCGAGCGTGACGATGCCCGCCGGGCCGCCGTACTCGTCGATCACCAGTGCCATCTCGGTCGAGTGGTTCCGCAGGTCGGCCAGCACGTTCGTGAGCCCAGCGGCCTCGGGGACGGCGATGACCTCGTGCATCATCGTGTCGACGACGACGCGGTCGTACTCGGTGCGGTCGACGCCGAGCAGGTCCTTCGCGTGGACGATACCCTGCACCTGTCCCTCCCCGTCGACGACGGGGAAGCGCGACCGCCGCGACGCCATCGCGTCGCGCAGGTGCGCCGCGGTGGCCCCGACCGGCATCGTGTTCACCTTGTTCCACGGCACCATCGCGTCGCTGGCCTCGAGGTCGGCGAAGTCGATCGCACGCTCGAGCAGACCTGCCTGCGACAGCGTGAGGTGACCGTGCTCGGCAGACTCGTCGACGATCAGGTCGAGTTCATCGGCCGAAACGGCGCCGTGCAGCTCCTCGACCGGCTCGATGCCGAGTGATCGCAGCAGCTTGTTCGCCGCGCCGTCGAACAGCCGGATGACCGGCCCGGCCACCTTCATGAACACGAGGGTCGAGCCTGCGACTGCCCGTGCGACCGGCTCGGGCTTGGCGATGGCCAGGTTCTTCGGCGCCAACTCGCCGAACACCATCTGCGCGACCGTGGCAAGCACGAAGGCGATCGTCAACGACACACCGAAGACCGATCCTTCGGGCACGCCGAGCGACTCGAGCGGGCCCTCGATCAGCCCAGCGATCGCCGGCCGCGCGATGAAACCGAGCACCAGGGACGTCACCGTGATGCCCAGCTGTGCACCGGACAGCATGAAGCTCAGCCGCTTGTGCACGGCGACGGCCCGGACCGACTTCTTGTCCCCCTGCTCGGCGCCGTCGACCAGCTTCTGTCGCCTGGCGGCGACGTAGGCGAACTCCGCGGCGACGAAGTACCCGTTCGCCGCGATCAGCACGACGACCGCCAGGAGCCCGAGCGCGTTGAGCATCGGTCAGCGACTTCGAGGGTGACGGGCGGCCTCGCGGCAGCCCTGGGAAGGTCGAACGTCGTCGGACATGGTCGACGAGATGTTATCCAGACCCGCCGGGGCTGCGGTGCCCGGAATGCCCCGGCGCCGACCGTCGGCCTACGGTCGGGGTGTGAACCAGACCCCGTTCGTGCTCGGCGTGAACTACTGGCCGGGGGACTCG
>JBCBDK010000626.1:0-2503 GCA_038529675.1 Actinomycetota bacterium | reverse complement strand
GCCACTGGAACACGCGCCAGCCGACGTCGTCGGGAGCGAGCGTCGACGCGGCGACGCGGGCCGCCTCGTCGCCGATCGGTCGACCGTTCGGCGCCTTCACGTGGACCTCGGCGACTCGCTCGGCCATGACGAACCAACCGACGGCGGACTCGACGCTCCGACCGACGGTGAGGAGCCCGTGGTTGCGGAGGATGCACAACTTCGCGTCGCCGAGCGCTGCACCGATGCGCTTCCCACCGTCGTACGACAGCACCTCGACCTCTTCGTCGTCGAACATCGCCTGGTCGAACACGAACGCGCACGACTCCTGGCTCAGCGCTCGGAACGGCTCGACGTTC
This sequence comes from Actinomycetota bacterium, assembly GCA_038529675.1. Classification (GTDB taxonomy): domain Bacteria; phylum Actinomycetota; class Acidimicrobiia; order Acidimicrobiales; family Ilumatobacteraceae; genus Ilumatobacter_A. Next base: position 2,165 of record JBCBDK010000626.1, on the reverse strand, counting down.
GCCGCCCACGGCGTGCCGAACTGGGTGTGGGTGTGCGCCGCCGACACGACGTCGGAACGCGCGGCGAGCAGCGGTGCATGGATGTTGTAGCCGGCCGTGTTCACCGCGCCGGTCGGCTCGCCACGATCGTTCTTGACCGCGCCGTCCGGCCCGACGAGCACGAGCCGCTCGACCGTCGCCTCGCGAAACGGTACGCCCCAATCGAGCAGCCAGAAGTGATCAACGAACTCGGGGTCGCGTGCGGAGATGTGACCGTCGCCGAGTTGACCCCAACGCATCGCGCCGAAGATCCTGTAGCCGAGCGCACACATCCGCCGGCGGTGGGCCCGTTCATCTGCGACCGAACGCTCGGCCTCGCACGGCGCCACACCGGGGAACTGCGGATACTCGCCGTGGACCATGGCATCGACACTACGACGCCCGGACGCAGCGTGGTGGGCCGCAGTGGGCCGGTCGCTCCGCACCGCTCGCCACGTCGGGGTACGTTGCGACGATGGGAGCGCACCCCGATGCCATGCCCGCGGACGCGACCGGCAGTGTGGTCGCCGTGCACCGGTCGGGTGAGCACACGTTCTCGAAGGCGTCGCAGGTGTCGATCACCCTCGTCGCCGGCCTCGGCGTGGCCGGCGATGCCCACCAGGGTGCGCGTGTGAAGCACCGCTCCCGCGTCGAGCGAGATCCGACGCAACCCAACCTCCGCCAGGTCCATCTCGTCGCCAGCGAGCTTCTCGACGAGGTGGGCGACGCCGGCTTCCGTGTCGCACCGGGTGACGTCGGCGAGAACATCACCACGAGCGGTCTCGACCTCATCCGGCTGCCGGTCGGCTCGACGCTCCGGCTCGGCGAGGATGCGATCATCGCGCTCACCGGACTCCGTAACCCATGCATCCAGATCGATGCGTTCCAAGCGGGCTTGCAGGGCGCCATGTTGGGACGCGACGAGGACGGCTCGCTGCTCCGCAAGACCGGCGTGATGTCGGTCGTCGTCCGCGGTGGCGAGGTCCGACCCGGCGACCTGATCGAGGTCCGGTTTCCCCCCGGCCCCGCCGTCCGGATGGAGAAGATCTGACGGGAACCGGCCGGTTGTCGGTCGAGGTTCAGCGATCGGAGCGGTCGGGGTCGATGGGAAAGCCGCGCCGGGGGACCACGATCACGGCGCCGTCATCGGGGTCCTCGTCGACGGTCACGCACACGTGGTACACCTCGCCGAGCCGCTCGGCGGTGAGCACGTCGCGGGCCACACCACTCGCCACGACTCGGCCCTCGTGCAACATCACGAGGCGGTCGGTGTACGTGCCGGCCAGCGTCAGGTCGTGGAGCGCTGAGATCACCGTGAGCTGGCGATCGCGCCGCAGCTCGGTCACCAGCTCCAGCGCCTGCTGTTGATGGCCGATGTCGAGCGCCGAGGTCGGCTCGTCGAGCAGCAGCACCGGTGCCTCCTGGGCGAGTGCTCGGGCGAGGACGACACGCTGGCGCTCACCTCCGCTCAAGGCACCGAGCAGACGCGGCCCGAAGTCGCGCAGACGGAGGCGTTCGAGTACCTCGTCGACGACGCGCCGGTCGGCAGACGACGGCGACCCGAAGTACCCGACGTACGGCGTCCGGCCGAGCAGCGTGTAGTCGAGCACCGTCATGTCGTCGGGGATGATCGGCTCCTGGGGAACGTAGGCCACCAGTGCCGCCCGTCGGCGTTCGCGCAGCTCGCCGAGCGGGCGGTCGTCGACGACGATCTCGCCGTCGTGGGCGACCAGGCCGGCGATGGCACGCAACAGCGACGACTTCCCGGCACCGTTCGGACCGATGACGCCGACCCAGTCGCCGGCGCCGATCCGATCGGAGTGCGGCGCGAGCGCCACGCGTTCGCCGTACCGGACGGCGACGTCGAGCAGCTCGATCACGTCACCCTCCTCGTCCGGAGGAGATAGATGAAGAACGGTGCACCGATGAACGCCGTCACCACGCCGATCGGCGTCTCGGCGGGGCGAGCCAACATCCGGCCGGGCACGTCGGCGAGGATCAGGAACGTCGCCCCTGCGAGGAACGACAACGGGATGAGTCGCTGATTGCTCGCTCCGGCGACGAGGCGAACGACGTGGGGAACGACGAGTCCGACGAAACCGATCAGCCCCGACACCGACACCACCGCTGCGGTGCCGAGCGTGGCC
>JBCBDK010000625.1:0-2505 GCA_038529675.1 Actinomycetota bacterium | reverse complement strand
GAACGAGCGGGTCGCACAACTGACCAAGATCCTCGGTGAGCAGCACCGTGAGATCAGCACCGCGGTCCTGCCGACCGGCGAGATCCAGATCGCCGTCGCCGGTGAACTGAAGATCGACGACGAACTGCCCGAAGGGCTCGTCGAGGGCGTGAAGATCGTCGAGGGCCCCGAGCGGCTGACCAACGACGAGGCACTCGAGGGTGGCGTGCAGGTCTACGCCACCGGCGGTGGCCAGTGCACGAGCGGCTTCAGCGTCCGCTCGATCTTCACCGGCACCGAGGGCATCTCGACCGCGGCGCACTGCTTCGGCATCAACCGCTTCAGCCAGGCCGGCCCGGACCCGGTGCTCGTCCACGCTGGCGAGCACAATGGTGCGTTCGGCGACATGGAGTGGAAGACCTCCGCCGAGGACGCGGTCGACAACTACTGGGCGGGGCCCGGCGACTACCGCGACGTCGGCAGCGTCTGGGGTGCCGGTTCGTTCGCCACCAACATGGTCACCTGCGTGCACAGCCGGATGCAGGCCCAGCGCTCGTGCGACCAGATCTACTCGACCTCCGTGTCCTCGACGGTCAACGGCATCACCGCCTCCAACCTCGTCGCCACCGACAACGACAACACCGTCGGCGGTGACAGCGGCGGCCCGTGGTCGTACGGCTCGATCGCCGACGGCATCCACAAGGGCGACAAGTGGATCTGGTTCGGCACCCGCAACGTCTTCAGCAAGGCCGACCTGCTCCCCGCAGCCCTCGGTGTCGCCGTGATGACGACCCCGTGATGATCACCCGGTGCTGACTGCGTGTGTTGACGGGCACACGTGCGCCACGCACCTCGTGACCTGACCGTGTCCCCTCGGTCAGTGCCCGCTCGGCGACCCGATGCGTTCATCCGCAACGGGTCGCCGAGTCGCGCGTCCCGCACGCGCTCGAATGCGGTTCGGCGTCAGCGGCAGCGCTGGGTGCTCGCCGCGACACCGGGTCGTCCAGCGGCGAGGACAGCGTCGATCTCGGTGGCGTCGGTGGCGAACCCGACCCGCGGGCGCGAACGCGAGTTCGCGTAGACGATGCCGACGACTCGACCGGCGTCGTCGATCACCGGCCCGCCCGAGTCGCCGACCTCGATCTCGGCCGCGAGTTCCATGCCCGACCGTCGGACCTCGCGTTCGAGGTAGATGTCCTCGATCGTGATCGCCAACCGCCGCGTGATGTCGACCTCCAGCAGTTCGATGCCGGAGTCGGGTCGCCACCTCAGCGCGCGGGCCGGGCCGACGCGGTCCGTGCCGAGTGCGAGCGGCGGCGCGTCGAGCGTCGGCACCGACAGTGCGGCGAGGTCGGCACCGGGGTCGAAGGACGTGACGGTGGCGGCGTGCTCCGTGCCGTCGGCGTCGATGACGACGACCGTGTCGGCGCCTGCGAGGGTGTGCGCGACGGTGACGACGGTGCCTTGGTCCGCGACCACCGCGCCGGTGCCGATCGTCTCGACGAGTGAGCAACCTCCGGCGCGGACGCCCACCGCCGATCGCAACAACTCGGTGGCGTCGGGCCCGACGGTCGCTCCGGCAGCGACCTCGACGTCGCCGGACCCGGACGGTGTGTCGGCGTTCGAGTCGGCCGCACACGCGTGGAGCGTCATCAGCGCCGCGCCGAACACGGCGCCGAATGACCCCGCGCGGCGTCTCAGCACGCGAGCATCCGGCCGTCGCCCGCCGCTGAACGCGTTGCGAGCTCGAGCAGTTGTTGGACCCGCGCACCCTCCGTGAGGTCGGGTACGAGCGGGCCGTCGACCTGGCGGCCGTCACGCACGGCGTCGACCCAGTCGCCGACCATCCGACGTTCGACGCGAAAGACGTCGCGGTAGGTGTCGTGTACGCGCTCGCGTCGGCACGCGCCCCAGATGTCGTCGGGGATCGGCAGGTCGGCGGCCGGCCCTGGTTGGCCGGCTCGGACGCCGCGAACCTGCTGCACCGTCGACCAGTCGTTGTCGGCGTACACCGTGCCCGCTGCGCCGTGCAGGTCGAGGTGGTGGGTCTGGTTGAAGTCGGTGCCCTCCCAGCAGACGGCGCTGACCTGGAGCGTGCCGTAGGCGCCATTGGCGAAGCGGAGGTGCATCTGCGCTGAGTCCTCGGCGCGTACGTAGTCGGACCCGTCGGGTCGGTCCGGTCGCTCGACGAACGCTGCGGACACGCAACCGATCTCGACCACCTCGCCGAGGAGCCATCGAGCCACGTGGAGCCAGTGCGAGCCGAGGTCGCCAAGCACACCGGATCCTGCGAGCTCGGTGTCGAACCGCCAGTTGTAGCCAGGCTCGCGTGCGAAGCCGGTGAAGTACCGCAGGTTGAGGTGGTACGGCCGCCCGACGAATCCTTCATCGATCAGTCGTCGCACATGCTGGTGCGTCGGCATGTACCGGTAGGTGAACGGGACCAGTGTGATCGCGTTGCGTTCGGCGGCGATCTCGGCCATGCGTCGCGCTCCCGCGAGCGTCGTCGCGGTCGGCTTCTCGCAC
>JBCBDK010000624.1:0-2514 GCA_038529675.1 Actinomycetota bacterium | reverse complement strand
ACTCGCTGCGCTCCCCCACGATCCCGACCTTCGCGGCCAGGTGCACGATCGCGTAGCACCCCTCGACCGCTCGATCGAGTGCGTCGGCGTCCGTCACGTCGCCGACCACATGCTCCTGCGTCACGCTTGCCGATCGGTCGCCGGTCGGCGTGCGTTGGAAGGTGCGAACCGAGTCGCCGCGGCCGACCAACCCGTCGACGACGTGTCGGCCGATCAGACTCGACGCCCCCGTGACGAGCACACGCATCAGTGATCGGCACCCTGGGAGGCGACGTCGGTGCCCGCGAGCAACCGGCTCGCCCAGGCACCGACGGCGACCCGGTCGATCTTCGCGTTGTGGCGGATGTCGACCGGGAGGGCCGGCACGACCAGCACCGCGGCGATCGGGATCGGCACGGCACCACGAACCGCATCCGTCAGTGCACGCCCTGCCATGCCTCGGCGCGTACCCGATCGCTCCACCACGACCACGACCTGCTGCACCCCGACCGGTCCGACACCGACGGCAGCGATGCGTCCCGGAGTCACACCGACGAGATCCGACGACTCGACCGCGCGCTCGATCGGTACCGACGCGACGGCGCCGTCCACCGCGTGGATCACGTGGACAGCACGGCCCTCGACCCACAGCAGGCCGTGATCGTCGATGTGTCCGACGTCGCCAGTGCGGTGCCAGCCGTGGCCCGGGCGGGCGCTGCGCTGCGTCGCCCACAGGCCCTCGTAGCCGTCCGACGTCCACGGCGAACGGACGAGCAGCTCCCCCATCCGGCCCACGCCGACAGCATCGGGCACGCCCGTCGCCGGATCGAAGTCGAGTGGGACCACTCGGACCTCGACCCCCTCGACGGGCCGGCCGACGCAGACGCCAGCAGCCGGAGCGGTCTCCTCGGCGCGTGCGATCGTCTCGAAGTCGACATCGGCGACGGGGAGCGACTCGGTCATCCCGTACGGGGTGTGCAACGACGCTGACGGAGCGAGCCGGGCGATCGATCGGAGCAGCTCCGACGGAACCGGCGCACCGGCGCTCATCACGGTTCGGACATCGGACAGCACCGTCGGTGTGCGCTCGGTCGCGGTGGCGGCCACGTTCGCCAGCGCGGCCGGTGACGCAAAGACCAGCGTCGCCCCGATGCGCGCCACGGCCGCCTCGACGCCCTCGGCGGTCAGCGATCCCGGCGCCGTCACGTCACAGTCCGGCAGTGCCGTTCCGATCCCGAGCGCCGGTCCGTACAGCGCGAAGGGCGCGAATGCGGCGACGAGACGGTCGTCCACCGAGATGCCGTACGTGCGGGCGAGTGCATCGCGCTGGGCACCGAGCTGTGCGTGCAGATAGCGGACGCCCTTGGCCGGCCCCGTCGCGCCCGACGTGAACAGCACAGCCGCCTCGTCGGTGCCCTGCGGGATCGGGAGCGGTTCGGCATCGTCGGATACTGAGGCGGCGCGTGCGTCGGCAGCCGCGACCAACTCCTCGACGCGGACCCGCGTCGCACCGGTGGCCCAGCGGAGTGCGCGAGCCGCTGCGAGGGCCCGCGCCGGACCGATCACCCACGGGGCGCGCGCACTTCGCACGGCACGCCCGAGGCCGCGCAGCCCGAGCCCGCGATCGGCGAGCACCGTGACCCCGCCGGCGCGCCAGACCCCGTACACGACAGCGATCTGCTCGACGCTCGGCGGTGTCAGCACCGCAACCCGGTCTCCGTCGTGCAGGCCGCGGCGACGCAGCTCGACGGCGATCGCCGTGATCCGATGATCCAACGCTGCCCAGGTCGAGGCCCGACCCGTGGCGAGGTCGGCGAGTGCGGTCCCGTCGGGGTCGTGCTCGGCCCGCGCCTGGACGGCACCCCAGAGCGGTTCGTCCAGGTTCGCGGCGGACGACGACCGCTCGGCGACCGACTCGGTCGCACCGAGATCGGACAACCAGAGCTCGACGGCGCCGGCCACATCGGCCTCGGCCATCACGAGGTGGTTGGCCGCGGGAAAGCGCTGGAGCACAGCTTGCGGGAGCCGGCCGGCGAGATCGGCGGCGAAGTCGTCGTCGAACACCGGGTCGGCGCTGCCCCATGCGAGCAGCACCGGTACGTCGATCTCGCCGAGTCGGGCGGCCACCGCACCGAGCGCTGCCTCCGACGGGTGCGGCGATCGGAGTGGGACGTCTCCGACGAAGTCGGCGATCGCTTCGCGGTGCTCGCGCCGGCGATAGGGAGCGCGGAACGCCGCCCGATCACGACGGTCGAGCGCACCGCGGGACAACCGCGTCGTCCCCTCGACGAAGGTCGGGGTCACGGCGCAGACGGCCCGACGCAGCCAGGGCGCACCGGCGAGCTGGATCAGCCGAGGCGCGACCCGGCCCTCCGGAACGGTGATCCCGGTGTTGCAGAGCACCATGCCGGCGAGTCGATCGACGTGATCGACCGCCCAGCCCATCGCGATCGCCCCACCCCAGTCGTGTGCGGCAAGAACGATCAGCTCGGGATGGGATTCAGCGACCGGGTGCCGTCGAGGCGCTACGCCGAT
>JBCBDK010000623.1:0-2522 GCA_038529675.1 Actinomycetota bacterium | reverse complement strand
GGTGCCGCGGCATCGCGCCGGTGAACTCGTTCCCGAGGTCCTCGGCGGGCTCGACGATGCGGCGGCGGGTCGGGGGGTCAACGCCCGACTCCACGTGGTCGAGGGATCCGAGTCATACGTCCCGGCCGAGCGCTTCGAGCGGCGAGTGGCGATCGCCCGCGCCGGAGGCGACGTGATCGAGCCGGCCGCGTCGAGCCTGCCGGCCGCCGACCTCGCGACCGAGTGGGAGTGGGAGTCGAGCCCCGAGATGACCCTCGTGGTGGTCGAGTCCGTCGAGGAAGCGGTCGAGCTGTGCAACACCCACAGCCCTCGGTTCGTCGCCTCGCTGATCAGCGACGATCCGGCGGAGCACGATGCGTTCTATGCATCGGTCGACGCGCCGTTCGTCGGCAACGGCTTCACGCGCTGGGTCGACGGCCAGTACGCCCTCGATCAGCCTGAGCTCGGCCTCTCCAACTGGGAGAACGGTCGGATGCTCGGGCGGGGCGGTGTGCTGTCCGGCGACAGCGTCCACACCATCCGGTTCCGGGCCATCGTCGACGATCACGACACCCACCGCTGAGGGCGGGTCTCGATCGATCGTGTCGAGGCCGGTGGTCGGTTCGCGCGACCTCCGCTGCGTCGTGGGAGTCGGTACGGTTTCGGCGTGGGCCAGGTTCGGGGAAGGCGAACTGGGCGGGCTCGGCCCCGTCGACTCGTCATCGCCGCTCCGGTGCTGGTCATCGCCGCGATGGTCGCCGCCTGCGGTGTCGGCGAGGGCGTCGAGATCGAGCGGTCGGAGCCGATCGTCGGTGCCGAGCCGTCGGCACCCGATGCGGACCCGCCGACCACGGAGCGAGCGGACGAACCGATCGACACCGACGCCGATCCGACCGACGAGGCACCCGCCACCGAGGAGGATCCGACCGACGAGCGCGGCGACGGCACCCCGAGCGACACGGACGACGACGACGAGGCACCCGCCACCACCGCCGAGCCCTCGTCGGCGGACGATGGTCGCCCGCCACGCACGAGCGCCGGCGATCCGCTGTTTCCCGAGCTCGGATCCTCCGATCTCGACGTCCAGACCTATGCCGTGAAGCTGAACGCCAGTGACCCCTCGGGCGAGCTCACCGGGTCGGTCGAGATCGTCACGCTGGTCGACACCGATGTCGATGCGATCGCCCTCGATGCGGATGGGCCCGAGGTCGAGCGTGTGATCGTCGATGGCCAGGGCACGCCGTTCGAGAACGAGTCGGGCGAACTCATCATCGACACGAGCGCGGACCAGGTGGCCGACGGCGAGGCGACCATCGTCGTCCACTACCGGGTCACGCCGACCGTGCGGATCTCGGCGGTGGGGCTCCCGGTCGGCTGGATCGTCGCGGGGGACGGCGCTTACGTGCTCAACGAGCCCGACGGCGCGTCGACCTGGCTGCCGAGCAACGACCATCCGTCCGACCAGGCGGTCTGGACGTTCGAGATCACGGTCGGAGCCGATCACGTCGCCAGTGCGAACGGTCAGTTGCTGAGCCGGCCCGATCCGGGAACGGCAGGCCGGTGGGTGTGGCGACAGCTCGAGCCGATGCCGACGTACCTCGTCCACCTGGTGGTCGGCGACTACGAGGTGGTCGACGGCGGCGTCGTCACGAGCACCGACGGCTCCGAGATCCCGCTGACGCATCTCGTGCCCTCGGAACGAGCGGACCGTTTCGAGTCGGCCATCGAAGGCGTTGCCGATCGCATCGCGTTCTTCGAGGAGCGCTTCGGGCCCTACCCGCTCGAACGCTACGGCCTGGCGTTCGTCGACGGGCTCAGCGGGCTCGCGATGGAGACCCAAGGGAGATCGCTGTTCGGGGCCGAGGACTTCGAGGGTCTGCCCGCCGGCACCACCCAGCAGCTGCTGCTCGCGCACGAACTCGCACACCAGAGGTTCGGCAACGCCGTCAGCCCAGCCGACTGGGACGACCTGTGGCTCAACGAGAGTCTCACGACCTACGCCCACTGGCTGTGGCTCGACGAGATCGGCCTGCAACCACTCGAGGCCTGGGCGGAGCAGATGCTCGACGTGCGAGCGACGCGCCCGGGCGATGCGACCGGCGCCCCGACGGTCACCAACCTCTTCGGCTTCGAGCGCTACGACGGCGGCGCCGTCGTCGTCCATGCACTGCGGCGCGAGATCGGCGATGACGCGTACTTCGAGCTGATGCGAACGTGGATCGACGAGAAGGTGGGCACGTCACAGACGACCGAAGCGTTCATCGAACTCGCCGAGCGCGTCCACGGCTTCCCACTCGACGACTTCTTCGACACATGGCTCTTCGCCGCCGCGCTGCCCGACACCTACCCGAACTGATCAGCACGGTCCCGGCCGCTTCTGGTCGCCGGACCTACGCTCTCCGACGATGACCGACCCGTCGCCGTGGCCGCCACCACGACCGGTGCCACCCTCGGTCGGCGGTCCACCGGCGTCACCGTCATTCTCGCCGTCCTTCGCACCACCGAAGCCCGAACATCCGACGCTGCCGATCGCTGCAGGCGCC
>JBCBDK010000622.1:0-2525 GCA_038529675.1 Actinomycetota bacterium | reverse complement strand
CCTGGCCCGGGTCGTCGGTGCCGGTGTCCGGGTCGGCGTCGTCGGCGTCGTCGGTGTCGTCGGTGTCGTCGGTGCCGGTGTCCGGGTCGGCGTCGTCGGTGTCGTCGGCGTTCGCCTCCTCGGAGTCGTTGTCCTGACGCTCGGACCACTCCTCGAACAGGTCCCAGAACTGTTCGTCGAGGTCGTCGATCTGTTCGCCATACTCCTCGAAGAACTCGTCGGGGATCTCGACCATGTCGGCGTGGACTTCGTCGTCGCCGATCTCCAGGCCGTCGGGCAGCTCGTCACCGTCGCCGACGTGTCCGTCGAGATCGAAGTCGGCGGTGTCGAGCCGTTCGGGCAGCAGGGCATCGGGGTCGTCGACGCGCTCGGCGATCCAGTCGGCGAACGTCGGTACCTCGGCGTACACGCCGGGCGTCGCACCGCCGCACTCGATCCCCCAGCTGGTGACACCGGCAAGCACCCGACCACGGTCGGAGTCGACGGTCAACGGCCCACCGGAGTCGCCGAAGCAGGTGTCCGTTCCGGTGCCGCCTGCGCACAGCTCGTTCTCCGGATCGATGCCACCACCGAGCGCGGCGTCGCAGCTGTCGTCGTCGACGATCGGGACGTCGGCGGTCTGCAGCGTCGAGGTTCCCTCGTCGTCCTCACCTCTCGCACCCCAGCCGGTCACGCGTGCGGTGTCCGCCGCCGATGCCTCGGCCGCCGTGGCGATCGGGACCGCTGCCGCGTCGTCGCCGAGGTCGACCGGGCGCTCCAGCACGAGCATGGCGATGTCGGCCGACCCGCCGTCGTAGCTCGGATGCTCGACGACGCCGGCGACCTGGACGGTCTGGGCGGGGTCGTCGGCGAGGTCGGTGGCGCCCGCCGTGATCTGGATGTCGGCCGCGTCGGTGCCGACCACACAGTGAGCGGCGGTCACGACCACACGATCGCTGACGAGTGAGCCTCCGCAGAACTGCTCGCCGTCGGACGTCAGCGCGACCTGCCACGGGTTGTCGCCCGCCGAGGCCGCCTCGCCGTCGATGATCGCGCCGGCCGGCCCTCCGGTCGCCGCGACCAGACCGCCGGTGACGAGCGACGCGCCCGCGGCGATCGCGACGAGCCGACGTCGATGGATGCCGGGCTGCGGCCCGGGTGTGCCGACCGCCTGGACTCGAGCGGCCGACCGGGTCGCGGCGGTCGCCGGATCGGGCGCGGGGAAGGCGTCGCCCGGTGCGGCGAGGGCGGTGGGGGCGGTGGGCCCGGGGTGGACGGCGGGACGATCGTTGTTCCCGCTGCTCCCGGCGTCGTCGCTCAGGGTGGGGCGGTTGCTCTTCGTTGTGTGGTGCGTGGGCATCGGATGCTCCTCGTGCTCGAGAACCGATCGGATCGGTTCGTGGTGGTGTCGGCCGGATGGCGACACCGAGCACGATGAGCGACCGTGCTGATGCCAACCTGAGACTGCCTGAGGGCGCTCTCAGGAACCGGCCGTGACCTGCCGTGCAGCCCGCGGTGAGACGATTCACGACGCCATTCGCCGGTCGGGTGCCGAGGGTGAGACGATTCACGACGCCATGGACTTCGATCTGCCACCCGACGACGATCCCCGCCGCCTCGCCGTGCGCGACTGGCTCACGAGCAATCCCCGCCCGACCAAGGCGGAGCTGCATGCCGCCGGCTACGTGGTCCCGCACTGGCCGGAGCCGTACGGGCTCGGCGCCGATGCGATGCATCAGCTGATCATCGATCAGGAGCTCGATCGAGCAGGTGTGGTGAAGACCTCGCTCGCGACCGAGGAGATCGGCGTCGGTTGGGCCGCGCCGACGATCTTCCTCGCGGGCACCGAGGAGCAGAAGGCCCGGTACCTCGATCCGATCTTCACCGGTGAAGAGATCTGGTGCCAGCTGTTCAGTGAGCCGGACTCGGGGTCGGACCTCGCGTCGCTGTCCACCCGTGCGGTGCGTGACGGCGACGAGTACGTCGTCAACGGCTCGAAGGTGTGGACCAGTGGTGGCCACCATGCGCAGTTCGGGATCCTCATCGCCCGCACCGACCCCGACGTCCCCAAGCACAGGGGGATCAGCTACTTCATCGTGCCGATGGACGCACCCGGCGTCGCCCTGAGCCCGATCATCGACATGACGACGGCGCACTCGTTCAACGAGGTGCACTTCGACGATGTGCGGATCCCGGCGGCCAACCTGGTCGGTGAGGAGGGCCAGGGCTGGCGACTGGCGAAGGTGACGCTTGCGAACGAGCGCGTCTCGTTGAGTTTGACCGGTTCCCTGTGGGGGACCGGGCCGTCTGCGTCGCATCTGTTCGACCTCGTCCGCGCCGGTGGGCCGATCGTCGATCCGGTCATGCGACAACGTCTCGCCGCGCTCTACACCGAGGCCGAGTTGTTGCGCCTCGGCCGGCTGCGCACGCTCACGTCGCAGCTGCGAGGGGAGACGCCGGGCCCTGAGGCGTCGATCCAGAAGATCATGGGTGACGAGCACGGCCAGCACGTGATGGAGGCCGCGAAGGCGCTCGCCGGCGCCGCC
>JBCBDK010000621.1:0-2528 GCA_038529675.1 Actinomycetota bacterium | reverse complement strand
GCCGGTATCGGAGGTGATGAGGTTGACGAGGTTGTCGAGCGCATCCTCGGCGTCGCCGCCATGCACGGTGCCCATCGCTCCTTGGCCGGTCTGCATCGCCCGCACGAGCGGGGCGCCCTCCCCGCCGCGGACCTCGCCGACGACGATCCAGTCGGCCCGTGTGCGCATCGCCGGTCGCATCGCTTCCGCCGGGGTGTATCCCCTCGAGTCGATCGTCGTCGGAAGGCGCTCCTGGTAGGCGACGACGTAGGGGTGCTTGCCCATCTGCAGAACGTTGAGTTCGAAGTCGGACTCGATAGTGGTGATCACCGCCGAGGCGTCGATCTCGGCGATCGTCGCCCGCAGCCAGGTGGTCTTGCCCGACCCCATCGGGCCGACGAACAACATGCCCAACCCTGCCGCCACCGCCGCTCGGAGCAGTTCGACGATGCCCGCGTCGGCGGCGCCTCGGTCGTACAGCTCGTCGAGCGACGCCCCGAAGATCGCAGCACGACGGATGGCGATGTACGGACGCTGGACCGGGTCGAAGCCTCCGCCGTGGAAGCGGACGCCGGGTTCGAGTTCGAAGTCGACCTCGTGGTTCTCGATGTTGAACGGTCGTCCGTTCGCGACCGAGACGTCGTAGATGATGCGCTCCAGGTCGCGGTCCCGTGCGACGAGCGGAGGCTCCTCGGTCACGGTGCCGTCGAGTTCTTCGACCCGGACCGGCGCGGCGCCGAACACGAGGATGTCGGTGACGTTCGGGTTACGGAGCGCACCGAGCAACTTCGGGACCGTGAACAATGCCGAGATCACCTGCTCGACCAAGGCGCGTTCATCGGCATCGGACAGCGGCGTCGCACGCGCCTCGCGCCGGCGTCTTGCGAGTTCGGGAAGGACGTCTCGGTCGAGAACCAGGCGTGTTCGTTCCTCGCGGAGCTGCGTCTCCTCCGCTGACTCATTGCGACCCTTGACAGGGAACCGGTCGCCGAAGTCGCGTCGAACTTCACCGGCGAGCACGTCGAGATCTTCGATCGGCATCGCGTCGGCACTCACGACACGTCTCCGTCGTGCGTGAGGCGGTCCAGCGTCGCTCTTGCCGCCGAACCGAGTTCGAAGCGACGAACGGCACGATGGTCGAGCGACCCGCCGCGGAGGACGTGGTCGACGACCCGGGGTGCCCACGGCCACCAACCCACGAGTCGCTGACCGAGTTCGTCGGCGAGCCGGGGACCGAACCGCTCCGCTGATCCGACCGGCTGGTCGACCACGACGAGTCGCGCCGTGTCGAGCGACAAGCCTGCGACGCCGGGCGCCGACTGGCCCTTCGCGTCCATCCAGGCCACCGTCGCGGTCAGTGCGGCAGGATCGGGGCTCGTCACCATCACCAACACGTCGGCTCGCTCGACGACCGGCCAGGACGGAACGGCACCACCACGCATCGAGCCGATGTCGACGACGACCGTTCCGTCGAGACGCTGCAAGCCGTCGGCCCAGGGCCGACGTGGGGAAGCGATCGCCGACCACGCCTGGAACGAGTCCCACGGAGCGGTCACGACCTGCAACGCGCCGAGTCGTCGGGACGATGCTGCGAGGGAGCGTTCTGCTCGCTCATCTCCCGGAGTGAAGGCCACCCGGCCGAGCGAGTCGATGCCTCCGAGATCCGGTGCGCGGCTCACTAGTACCCCGCCTGCAGGGTCGGCTTCGACGAGCCAGGCGGGCTCGCCGCGCAATGACGCGGCTGACGCAAGCAACAACGCGGTCGTCGACGCGCCGGAGCCACGCCACGTGCCGACGGCGATGACCGTCATTCGTCAACTCCGATCGGCCGGACTACGACGACCAGCTCGTCCGTGCCCGCCCACGTCCCGACCAGTGCTGCGTCCTCGTCGGCCACCGCCAGCGTGACCGACGCTTCGGCGGTCTCGGAGAACGACACGGCCACGACGCGCACCGGCACCGTCGCTGGGTCGACGGCGGCGCGATCGACGATCGAAACCGCCAGTGCCTCGTCGCCACGCTGGATCTGTTCCGGGTATCGACCAGCCCGCAGCACGGCACCCACGAGGCGCTCACCGGTGAACGTGTCGGGAGCGTTCGTCACGAGGGCCGGGCCGAGAAGATCGCCCGGCTCGAGGTCCGTAACCGCAACGGCGCCGACGATCTCGGATCGCTGCGACTCGACGTAGATGCGGCCGAAGCCGTCGTCGTTCGACAGACCCGTCGTGCCGATCGCCGAGTCCGGGATCGGCTCGCCGGCTGCAACCGGTTCGACGACGACGAGCACCTGCGTCCGCTCCGACGCCGACGACAGCGCCCACAGCACGAGCATCACGATGAACACGAACAGCCCCGCCGTCACGAGCAGCCACGGCAGGCGCACTCTCGGTCGAGGCGCCCGAGGCTTCGTCGCCGCACCTCGTGTGGGCGCGTCAGCCGGTCGGGCGTGGTCGGTCAGTGACATGGCGACTCCTCACTCATTGACGTTCACCGCCACCAACTCGCCCACTTGGAAGGTCACCGGCTCAGACGTCCACACGTAGTCGGGC
>JBCBDK010000620.1:0-2529 GCA_038529675.1 Actinomycetota bacterium | reverse complement strand
CGACGGCGAACCGCCCGCCGACGATCCGCCGACCGACGACACGACGACGACCACGAGCACGACGACGGTGCCGCCGACGTCGACGACCACGACGACGACCAGCACCACCACCTCGACCACCTCGACCACGACGACCACCACGACCGAGCCGGAGACCACCCCGACGACGCTCGCGACCCCACCGCCGGTCTCGCCCACGACCGCGCCGCCCACCACGGAACCGGCCGTGGTCGGGCCACCGACGACGCTGCCGCCGATCGGACTCGACATCACGGTGCTGCCCGAACGCATCCAGTACGTGCTCGCGACGATCCGCTACATGGAGTCGCGCAACCAGTTCCACCTGCCGCCGAACAAGGGTCGCGCCTCGGGCGCGTACCAGTTCATCGAGTCGACCTGGAACGGCTATGGCGGCTACCAGCACGCCTACCTCGCTCCGCCCTACGTGCAGGACGAGCGCGCAGCACTCGACGTGCAGATGTTCCTCGACCGCTTCGACGGCGACGTCTCGATGGTGCCCGTGATGTGGTACTTCCCACGGGCGGTTCGCGAGCCGGAGCTGATGGACGTCGTGCCCAAGCCGCAGCACGGCAACATCCTGACCATCCGCGAGTACCAGACCCGGTGGATGGCCGTGTTCTCCGACCTCTCGGGTGAGGACCTGCCACCGGTGCTCACCGCCGACCAGTTCCTCCGACGGGCGGGGACACCACCGGTCCTGCCCGACCCAGCGACCCGCAGCGTCATCCTCGACGACGACGGCGATCCCGTCGTCGGCGGCCCGGACGACGCCGGCGTCGCGATCGGCGAGTCGTCGCCGGCGCGGACGCTGGTGCTGACGTACCCCGTCCTCGGCCCGTCGCGACTCGCGTCGCTCGATTGTGCGAACGACACCGAGCAGGGCGACGATCCGCCGACCGTCGCGATCGACGGCGACCGCGAGATCGAGGTGTCGGCCGCCCGGGAGCGTTCCGACGCCGAACGAGCCGGCCTCTGCAGTGAGGACGCGCCCGGGGTGGTGTTCGGCGTCAAGCTCCAACCGGTGCTCGCCGCCGCCGATGGCGTCGTCACCGCGGTCGACGACGACCCGTCGAGTGGCCGCCCGATCTCCGTCGTCGTCACGTCACCCGACGGCATCAGCATCGAGTACCGCGGCTTCAACGACGACTCACCGGGCACCAACGACGGTGCCGCACCCGACCATCTCCGGTTGAGTCCTCTCGCCACGATCGGCGGCGTGGTGCGCGCCGGTCAGGTGCTCGGCTTCATGGGCGACTCCGATCCGCTGCCGCCGAGCATCCGCGCCGACGTCCCCACCGACGCGACCGAGGCGCTCGACCCCGACGAGGCTGCGCCGCACATCCGACTCGCCGTCACCGACGCGGACGGCCGCCCGGTCGACGCCGTCGGCCCACTCCTCGACGCCCGCGCCCGCGAGACCTGCCGGGTCGGGATCGGCGGCTGGTCGATTCCCGACGCGGGGTCCGACCTCGAACCGGTCACGATCGAGACCACCGACCGCCACGACGACATCGACTCCGAGTGGGTCATCACCGAGACCGGTCAGGTCACCGCAGCGGGTTGGGCGGCGATGATCAACCCGGTCGAAGCGTGCGACTTCGTTCCTGGCGAGGCCCACGGACCCGACGCCGCCGGCGCAGCCGACGGCCTCGACCACTGGAGCGATCCGTACGACCTGCCGACCGATGTGTGGGTCGGCCTGGCACTGCGCGACGACGCCTCACCCGAGTCGTTCGTCCTGCCCGGCTGACGCGACCGAACCTGCCGGCCCCGACGGCGCCGTGCTTCCGATTCGAGTTCGCGAGTCGGTCGTCAGTCGACCCGACGTGCGGTCTCGACGAGGTTGATCTCGTAGAGCACTTCGTCGAGTGCGTCGGCGGCGCTGATCGCCGAGAATCGCTGCGGGTTGTCGGGCGTGCAGCACGTGGCGACCGGTGCGAGCACCGTCCACGGGCGCGGATGGCAGAACTGGACGACCGAGTAGCGCTCACCGGTGAAGCCGGGCTCCGCGACGACGCGGTGCCAGCCGATCGGGATGATCCCGTTCGTCAACCGCTCGAGCATGATGCCGGTGTTGATGATCGCCTGACCGTCGGGTGCCGTCGCGTCGACCCAGCCGTCGTTCACCTTCACCTGCAGGCCCGGCGCAGTCGCACGTGGCAAGGCGGTGATGAGGTTGATGTCGCCGTGCTCGGCCGCCCAGACGTGCCCGGGTTCACCGTCGTCGCCCAGCGCGGTCGACAGCTCGGTCATCGCCGGATAGCGAATCGCCCGCGTGAGGGTCGGCCCGTCGGCGACCATGTCGTCGAAGAAGGTCTCGTGGCAGCCGATCCCCTCGGCGATCACCCGAAGGAACCGCCGCTGGAGATCGGCGATCGACTCGTGGAACCGGTACAGCACCTCGGTGATGCCGGACACCACCGACTCGGGCAGCACCTGGTCGGGGTACGAGCCGGGATAGTTGCGCTTCAGCGGATGTCCGGGCTCGATCGGGCTCGCCCAGTTGAG
>JBCBDK010000619.1:0-2530 GCA_038529675.1 Actinomycetota bacterium | reverse complement strand
GACCGGCTCGAGCCCGGCCCGACGCAGTTCGGCGACAACGGCCCGGGTCTGCCCGTCCACGACTCGATACAACGCGTGTTGGTGACAGGCGCCGCCGGTTTCATCGGCCGGGCCGTTGTCGCCGAACTGCGTCGGGCCGGGCTCGAGCCGGTCACGCTCGACCGCGACGTCACACCGCCCTACGCGTCGGTGGATCAGCCGATCCCGATCGACGTGGTCGCCGATCTCGCGACCGCCGATCTCGATGCCGCACTGAGCGAGGTCGATGCGGTCGTCCACCTCGCTGGTACACCCGGGGTGCAGTCGAGTTGGGCGGAGGGGTTCGAGACCCATGTCCGCAACAACCTCGTGGCAACTCAACGAGTCTGCGAGGCGGCCCTTCGCACTGACTGCCAACGAGTCGTCGTCGCATCATCGAGCAGTGTGTACGGAGACGTGGAACGAGACCTCGCTCGCGAGGACGACCATCTCACACCCCTGTCGCCATATGGCGCTTCCAAGGCGGCGGTCGAGCATTTGCTCGGCGCCTACGCCGCACGCGGTCTGTCGATCGCTGCGATGCGATACTTCACCGTGTTCGGCCCCGGGCAGCGCCCCGACATGGCGATCAACCGGCTGTTCCGGGCGACGGTCGACGGTCCGGCGTTCCCGTTGCGTGGCACCGGCGAACAATGCCGCAGCTTCACATACGTCGATGACGTTGCCGAGGCCACGGTGCGAGCCGTTCGCCGAATGGGCACCTCCAGCGTGTTCAACGTCGGTGGCGGAGAGGTCGTGTCGGTGCGTGATCTGATCAAGCGCATCGAAGCGCTCACCGGTCGCACGATCCGGATCGAGCAGTTGCCTCCCGCTCCGGGTGACCCCGGACGCACCGCTGCGGACGTCACGCGCGCCGCCACCGAGCTGGGCTGGTCGGCCACCACGTCGATCGATGACGGCCTCGCAGCTCAGTGGCACTGGCATCAGCGGAGCGCGACTTCGCCGTCGACCGCTCCCGCCTACGCCACCTGAGACGCGTCGGCGACCCCACGTCCTCGTGATGACCAGCCTCGAGCCGCTGCAACAACGACGCGCCCATCGAAGCGTTCGCCGACGCCGACATCGTAGTGCTGCGGTCGAACTGGGACGATCACCACGAGATGGAGGCCTTCGCTCGGTGGCTCGACCAGCTCGACGCAGGACGATGCGACGTGCAGAACTCGACCGACGTCGTTCGAGCGTTCCTCGATCAAGGTGACCATCCCACCAAGCTGCACGCCTCGCTGCCACCGACGCCCGGCCGTTCCTCGTACAACAGTTCCTGCTGGAGATCAGCTTCGGGGAAGTGAGCCTCGTGTACTTCGCCGGGCAGTTCTCCCACGCGTTCCGCAAGACCCCCGCCGACGGTGACTTCCGCGTCAACGGAGGCCACGGCGGCACCAGTGCGTTCGAGGCCCACCCCGACGGGTCGCTCGTGGACTTCGACGACGGTGCCGGGAGTCGTTTCGCCGACGCGATCCTGAACTCGGCGGCGCGCCGCTGAGACTCGGCCGACCTCAGGACTCAAGGCGGGCTCGCGCCAGCACGGTCGGAACACGACCATCGATCGCAACCTCGACAACACCGCCGAGGTCACCACGAACCACCCGAGCGGTTGCGGTGATAGGGCCGGGCGGGACTGCAGCAACGGCGTCGATGCGCAGATCGGCAACCGAGGTGCCCGCAAGCTGTGTTGCACCGAGTCGAGCAGTGAGCTCGACGAAGGCACGAACCACTTCGTCGCCGAGGCGGTCACCGTCGAGCAATTCGGGACGCGGTGTGAGTTGGAGCCGGCATCGATCGCTCGGTGTCGGCAGTGCGGTGGCGCCAAGCCACACCTGAACCGGCCCTGCCCCACCGAGCCAGGCATCCGCCGCCGACAGGGCGTCGTCGTCGACTCGCGCTCGGTCGACGGCATCGGCGTCAGGCGCACCCGATCTGTCCTGCGGAGGAGCGGCTTCAGGTGACGCAGCGTCGAGCAGGACGCCCAGCGCAGCCATGGCATCGTTCACGTCTGATGGGTCGCCGCCCGCGACCAACTCGCGAAGCAGCCCTTTCACCGCGATGTGCAGCAGCGGCGCGAGTCCCGCCAGGCTGGAGTCGACTGCGCTGCGTTCGATCACCGCGGCACCCAGCTCGCTCCACTCACGGCGCTGTCGCTCCGTCCAGGCCGCGAACGCTGCGTCGTCGAACGCACGCTGAGCCTCGATGTCGAGACCGAGTCGGACGAGTCGCAGCGACTCTGGACGCGACACCTGCGCCCATGCTCGCTCGAGGAGCTGCGACGGTCGGTCGCCCGGCTGGGCTGCGTCCAGGACGTTCTGCATGAGCCGCAGCTCGTCGGCGCGGAGGTGATCAAGCAGCGCGTCGAGCAATTCGGCCTTGCTCCCGAAGTGGTACAGCAACATGCGCGCGCTGACTCCGAGCAGAGCGGAAGCGCGTCGGGGCGGGAAAGAGTGTTGGTGTCCGGGTGGGTCGCGGGGGTGGGGGGATCAGGGGATGGGGGGGGGGG
>JBCBDK010000618.1:0-2545 GCA_038529675.1 Actinomycetota bacterium | reverse complement strand
CCAACCACGGCGTCGACACCGCCTCGTCGTTCACGAGATGCTCCTACCCCAAGAAGCGGTCGGCGTCGGCTACCTAGCCTGAGCAATGGACGAGCTGTCCGCCATCACACTCGATCATGCTGATGCCCCGGGCTAGGGCCCCGTCCCCAGGCACCGGGCGTCGATCGCGATGCGAGGCCGACAGGCCTCACAGTTCAGGCCGAGAATGCGCACGCCGACTCGCTCGGTCGAGCTCACCGCACGGTGAAGGTCCCCGAAAAGGTCCCCGCTCAACGCCGATCCGGAGAACGACGAAAGCCCCAGGTGCTCTGACCTGGGGCTTCTTCGTGGAGCTAAGGAGAATCGAACTCCTGACCTCTTCCATGCCATGGAAGCGCTCTACCAACTGAGCTATAGCCCCGCAGATGCGGACTGACCGGGCTGGGCCGATCAGGGCGATGGAACGTTATCGGTCGTCGTCGCCCGATGACAACGAATCCGCGCGCTCGTCGGCACGCTGCCACCGAACCCGTGGCACATCCCCGTAGAGCCGCTCGATCGCGTAGAACTGGCGCTGCGTCTCGTGGAACACGTGGACGACGACGTCGCCGTAATCCACGAGGATCCACTGCTGCTCTCGCATCCCCTCGGTCCGCACGGGCGCTCGATCGAACTCGGCCTTCAGACCCGCTTCGACCTCCTCGGCCACCGTGCGCACCAGGCGCGGGTTCGACGCGCTCGCAACCACGAAGTAGCCGGCGATCGACAGCACGTCGCCGACGTCGAGCACCAGCACGTCGGTGGCCTTCTTGTCGTCGGCGATCCGCGCAGCTCGGACGGCCAGCGCTTCGGACGGGTCGTCGTCGGGCGATCCGTCGTGATCGCTCATCGCCGCGTCAGTCATTCGACGTCACGGTATCGCCTCACGACCCGTCACCGGAAGCGTCATTCGTGCCGTCGTCGCCCGACCCGTCGGTCTCGTCGGTCTCGTCGGTGTCGCCACCGGACACGTCGAAGTCGGCGGCGCCGTCGTCGTCCGCACGACTCGCCGCCTCTTCGGCGAGCAACTCGACGCGGTGCGCGAGGAAGTCGGTCCCGAGGACCAGGGTCACGTCGCTGCCCTCGGTGTCGCGTGCGGCGACGCGACTGCTCGACTCGCCGATCAGCGCAGGAACTGACCCCGGATCGACGAACTCCTCGTCGTCAGCCACCACGACGGTCTCGGACGCCGCACCACCCTCACCAGGTCGGGTGTCGACCGACACCACGTTCACCTCGAGGAACGTGAGCTCACCGATGAGATCGCGGATCAAGCCGGCGGTGCTCAAGCCTTCGCCCGCCGCTGCGATCTGGGCATCGGTGAACGGCGCCACGATCGAGAACGTGAGGGTCGGGTTGGGCGCGAGGACCCGCTCGGGGGCGATGCTGGCGAACACGAGCAAACTGTCGCGCCGATCGAGGGCGACGAAGTCGGCATCGGTCGGGTTGTCGAGGACGATCGCCGCCCGTGGGTCGATCGCCAGGTCACGAACCGCCACCGACCCCGCTCGGAGCCGTTCGACGAACTCCTCGAACGTGTCAGGCGCCACCGGCTCGCCCGCCTCGTCCCGCGAGACGACGACCGAGCCGGAGCGACGCGACCACGCGAGTGCGATCGACTCCCACACGGCGACGTCGACGTCGTGGTGGTCGTACGACGAACCCGACGAGTCGATCGACGTGAGCACCGCCACCACCTCGTCCGGACGCAACGCATCGTCGCCCTCGGGAGCGACCGTGACCGGCGTGTCCCCGCCGACGTCCACGACGTCCTCGGGCAGCGACACACTGGTCTGACCGGCGAGACCGAGCAGCTCCTCGAGCTGATCCCCGTCCACGACCTCGAGGAACGTCGGCTGCATCCCGAGCAGCGGGACGAGCTCGTCGGCGAGCGGCGACGGGTCGCCGACCTCGAAGGCCCGACGTGCCAGCGGTGTCCGCTCACGACCCAGCCCGGCGGTCGTGTCCACGTTCACGGGCACGGTGACGACGCTTCCCCCGATCCCGATGGGGTCGAGCACCATCACGACGACCGAGGAGAGCCGCTCCCCCGACGTCACGGCGACCATCGCCGCCGGCGTGGACGGGAACCGCTGGCTCGGTCGCTCCTCCGGGGCGACCGCAGTGCCTTCCTCGGAGGAACGCAACGTGACGACGCCGACGACAACGAGCACGACGATGGCGAGCGTGGCGAACACCAGACCCGCGACGCCGATCAACGACGCTCGGCGACGCCGTTGCGGGTCAGCCGTCACGTACCGCTCCCCGACCCCGGTAGAGGTCACGGCCCGCGATCACCTCGAGCACGGGTGCGGTCACGAGGTAGTCGAGCGGTCGACCATCGGCGATCCGGGCGCGGAGGTCCGTACTCGACACACTCAGGTGCGGCACCTCGACGTGGATCCAGTCGACATCGCCCGGCAGCTCCCCCGGGTCGCCCGGCCGGTCGACGACGACCAGACGCGATCGGGCGATCACCTCGTCGGACCGCTCCCAGGTATGGAGCCCGGCAGCAGCGTCGTCGCCG
>JBCBDK010000617.1:0-2549 GCA_038529675.1 Actinomycetota bacterium | reverse complement strand
CAGCGAATCGGTTTCGTGAACGGCGACGCGACCGGCGAGACGTTGGAGGGTGGCGGTGGCGGCGCCGTGTTCGTCCGCGGCGGCCAGGTCAAGGTGGTCGACTCGACCTTCGTGGGCAACCGATGCGATCCCGTCGGCCCCGACGTCGGTGGCGGCGCCCTTCGGGTCCTCAGCCAGTTCGACGGTCGACCGGTGATCGTCGCCCGCAGCTTGTTCGCTGGCAATCAGTGCTCGAACGGTGGTGGCACGTCGAGCATCGGTGTGTCGTGGCGGATCCTGAACTCGACCTTCGTCGACAACAGCGGGATCGGCAACGGTGCGAACCCGCAGCGTCCGGGCACACCCGGCGGCGGCAACGGCGGCGCGATCTATCTCGACGGTGGGTTGATGACACTGGAGCTCGTCGGCAGTGTCGTCGAGGGCAACGTCGCGAACGAGGGTGGGGGCGCCGTGTTCTTCGTGTCGAACGATCGCACCGGTCGCGCCACGATCCGATCGTCCACACTGTCGTCCAACCCGAGTCTCGGCTTCGAGACACAGGGCTTCCCGGGCATCTTCCACCTCGGGTCGGGCCCGCCGATCGTCATCGATTCCACCCTCTCTTGACGATCACGTTCTGGGTCTGACCCCAGGCGTGATCAGCGGCGGGTCGGGCGGTCGACCGGGACGGCGGACACGTCGGTCGGGCCGATCTCGAGCCACTCGTACAGGTGCTCGTAGAAGTGGCGGATCTTCGACTCGTTGTAGTCGGCGAACACCACCTCCTGCTGCTCCTGGGCCTTGAGCCCGCGCTGTACATGGGGCAGGTTGACCGAGTCCTGCTGGAAGATCTTGGCCGTCGGACCGAGCTCGGGCGCGAGGGTCCAATCGTCGTCCGGCCCGAGCCGCGTGACCGTCGCCGGTGCGGGCCGGTGCTCCTGGTCGCCCCACGGCACGAACATCATCACCTCGAAGATGCACGAGTCCGGGTCGTTGCCGTTCGGACGGAATCGGTACATCAGCGGGTTGAACGTGCCCCACGGCGACCAGTTGGGGAACACCGAGTACCAGATCGCGTCGACGAGGTCGGAGTCACTGAACGCTTCCGGGTCGATGTCGCCGCCGGCCCGGGAGAGCCAGTCGGCGCGACGGGTCGCGGCCGTCATCGCTCGTGCCTCTACCTCGTCCTCGACGTCGGGACGGCGCATCACCGGCACGTCGAACACGCCGTCCGGCGTCGGGCCGCCGATCCACACGAGCAGGTGTGGATCCGCTTGGGTGATCGGGCCCGACACGTGGGTTCCGTCGGTGTCGAACAGGCTCTCGTTGCCGTCGAGATCGATGACCCGTACCCGGCTCTCGGCCATCGCCGACTCGGTGTCCACCCGCTCGTAGATGTGGCCGTTCATCGGGTGCCGGTAGCGGACGAACTGCTTGCCGTCGGGGTCGACCTCGTAGGTCGGCATGTCGGCGAGGTGCGGCGACGGGATCGACTGCGGCGAGATCGCCCGGCTGAAGTTGCCCCACGTGTCGTATCGGGTGTTGGCGTCGCCGAGGGTCTCCATGAGCGTCGGGTGCGTGGCGACGACGTGGTAGGCCTCCATGAACGCCTCCTGACACGCCTTCCAGTTGCACCGCATGATCTTCTCGACGTGGGCGACCTTCACCTTCCGGGCGAACGGATACTGCTCGAAGTGCGCCTCGAGCCCGGAGAGATGGTCGTCCAGTGGCGTGGCTGCACGATCAGGGTTGATGAAGACGAACCCGTCCCACGTGCCGACCGAGGCCTCGGGCAGCGAGTAGTCCTCCTTGCGGATCGAGGGGAAGTCCCACTCGCACGGAATCTCCTTCATCGACCCGTCGAGATTCCAGGCCCAGCCGTGGAACGCGCAACGAAGAGTCTTCGCGCCCTTGCCGTGCGTTTCGCGGAGCAGCCGCCCTCGGTGCAAGCAGGCGTTGCGGTACGCCTTGATCCCGTCAGGGCCCTCGCCCGTGCGGACGATGAGGAACGACATGTCGGCGATCTCGTAGACGTGGTAGTCGCCGACGTTCGGGATCTCCTCTTCGAGGCACGCGAGTTGCCACACGCGGCTCCACAGCTTCTCGACCTCGAGGTCGTGAAACTCGCGCGAGGTGTAGTACCACGCGGGGACGCGGGTGTTGCCGTCGTGCAACCCCTCGCGCGACTCCTCCGCGAGCGACGCGGCCACCGGGTGGGTGTCCTGCGCGAGGAGGTCGGCGTGGCTGGGACCGGCGGACCGGTTGGTTCCCGTGATCGTCTCCGTCATGCGTCCATGTTCGCGACTCCGCCCGTCGGCAGGCGAGTCGTGTCGCCCGCGATCGGCAAGCCGTCAGCGGCTCAGTCGCTCGGTGGCACGGGTGGGTCGGGGAAGCTGACGTTGTTCCACATGTCGTGGTCGGACATGCCCATGATCGCCCGCAACACCGGGGGCGGATAGTGCAACGACGGCATCGACGCGTCGTGCTCGGGCTGGGCGACCGGCTCGTCGGGTCGCTCGAACGGAGCAGGGTGCTTGAGCGCAGCGAGTTCGTCGTCGCTGATGCCGCAC
>JBCBDK010000616.1:0-2550 GCA_038529675.1 Actinomycetota bacterium | reverse complement strand
CTCGTGGGTGCCGTCGCTGTCGGTGCCGCGTGGAACGGCTCGGGGACGGTAGCGATGCTGGTCGCCGCATCCGTTTCTGCGCTCGGCGCTGCTCTGGCCCTCACCTCGCCGAGTGCCTGACCGGAGAACGGCACCGCAGGCGACCGCCATCGCGCCCACGACCAACGTCACGTGCTGGTGACGAGCTCGACCAGGGTCCAGATTGCCAGTGCAGCGAACAGAGCCGCCGCAACCAGGTTGATTCGATGTACAGGTACCCGCGCAACGAGTTTGCGCCCGGCGGTGGCCGCGATCGCCGCAACGGCCGAGAGCGCGAACAGCGCGCCGAGCCAAACCGATGCTGGGGAGTCGGAACGAGCGGCGAGCCCTGCCGTTGCCAGCTGGGTGAGATCGCCCCATTCGGCGAAGCCGATGAACACGAGGCTTGCGACGACGGCGCGTCGTGCCGTCGTCGGCGGCTCCTGCAGCGAGTTGTCAGCGAGGTCGATTGGTCTGCGTGCAGCGAGCAGCATCGCAACCGACCCGACGGCGAAGAGTATGAAGACCGCAATGCCCACCGCCGTTGGCGACAGGCTGCCGACCACGCTGCCAACGGTCACCGCCACGGTGACGTGGACGGCGAATGCGATCGTGGCGCCGATCCAGACCGCTCCGGGTCGTCCAAAACGCGCGACGAGCACGATGACGGCGACCATCGTCTTGTCGGGCAATTCGGCCAGGAACACGGTGGCGAATGCAGCTGCTACGTCGGAAGGCGACATCGGTGAACAGTCCGCTCACGACTCGATCGCGGAGACGACGAGTCGTGCGAGTTGATCGGCGGCAGCGTCGAGATGAGCGCGATCTGCGCCTGACAGCAACTGGATCTCGAGTCCGCGAAAGCCCGCAAGGATGAGCTGTGCAAGGCCGTCGATCCGGTCCTCGTCGACCCCAGCTTCGTCGAGCAGGCTGCGCACGCCGAGGTGCCAGTCAGCAGCGACCGCCTCGACGGTCGAACCGATCGCCGGCCGCGAACGGCTCGCCGACACCGACAGCTCGAACCACAATCGGATGGTGTCACGATGGCTGGGTGCGGCGTGACGTCGCCACGTCGCCCGGATCAGTTCGACTGCGTCGTCGTCATCCGACAACCGCAGGATCTCGCGGCGGTGGATCTCGTTCAGCGCCTCGTGGAGGATGTCGTCGAGTCCGTCGAAGTGGTAGTCGAGTCGTTGATGGCTCGTGCCGATCGAGGCTGCGAGCTTGCGCAGCGTGAGCTGATCCGTGCCGGTCGCGAGCAGGGAGTCGGTGATAGCCGCAACCAACTCTCCTCGCGTCACTCGCTGTCCCGTCATCGCACTCTCGAGCGTAGGGGAGGCCGATACCGACATCTGCTAAGTTTGCCATATGGCAAACACACGCGCTGTGCGTCTCGCGCTCACAGTCGGACTCGTCACCGTCGCAGCCTGCGCGTCGGACGCGACGCCGAGCGACGACGGCGCAGTGCCGTCGACCGCACCGGAACCGGCTCCGCCGCAGCCCGCACCGAGCACCGAGAACTCGACCGCTGTCGCAACGTCGACGACGACCACGACATCGACCACCACCGCGCCGACCTCGTCGACCACCACCCTTCCCGGACCGGAGATCACTGCCGAGTTCACCGAGGTCGCGTGTTGGGCCGAGCTCGAGGTACCCGCCGACGCACCGGCCCGTTGCGGAACCGTCGAGGTGGCTCCCGGGGTCGACATGGCCGTCGCGATCGCCGAAGTGGGCAGCCCCGATGGGCCCGACGATCCGATTCTCGAACTGGTCGGTGGACCGGGGTTCAGCGGCACGATCGAGCTCGGGGACTGGATCGCCGACCCCTCCGACGCCGGGGGTCGCGACGTCGTGCTCGTCGACTATCGAGGAATCGGTCGATCGACACCGCTGCTCGACTGCCCAGAACGCGATGAGGCACTTCGAGCCACCTACGCCGACACGATCGGCTTCGCCGCCGAGCTCGATCTCATCATCGACACGACGATCGAGTGCCGCGACCGACTCATCGCCGCCGGGGCGGAGCCGACGAGCATCGACTCCGACGTGATCGCCGCCGACCTCGAACTCGTGCGCCAGGCACTGGGAATCGAGTCGTGGAACGTCGTGGCAACGTCGTACGGTACGAACCTCGCTCTGGCGATGATCCGAGCACAACAGCCCGGCCTGCGCTCCGTGGTCCTCGACAGCGTCTACCCGCCCGACCGCAACAGCTTCGTCGACTACGGCGTCAATGCCGAAGCGGCGATCCGCGAGCGGCTCGCCCTGTGCGCAGCCGATGCCGCATGCGGCGAGCGGTTCCCCGACCTCGAGAACCGCTTCTTCGCATCGCTCGACGAACTTCAGAGCGATCCGTACCGCTCGGACATCGCAGACCCGCTCACCGGCGACGTGGTGCCGATCGCCTTCGACGGCGCCGACGCATTCGCAACGGTGTACTTCGCGCTGTGGGACAACGGCCTCACGACGCTGATCCCGACCCTTGCCGATGCGGTCATCACACGCAACGCCGGCCTCCTCGACACGTTC
>JBCBDK010000615.1:0-2562 GCA_038529675.1 Actinomycetota bacterium | reverse complement strand
GCCGCGTACCGCGAGCACGTCGCGTCGCGCGGCGCCGCTGAGCGGACGGCGTGGGTGGAGCGCAGCGCTGCGACGACGTCGACGCCCGAGTGGCACGCCGCATGGAACGGGACTGGACTGGACGGCTGGAACCAGGGCCTGCCGGTGTACGACCAGGGCGACTCGGTCGCCACCCGCAAGGCGATCCAGGCAGCGCTCGACGCCACGTTCGCCGACCTCCCGGGGCTCATGTCGGGCTCCGCCGACCTCAAGGGTTCGAACGGTGTCGCGCTGGGCGAGTCACATCCGTTCTCCGCGTCCACACCCGACGGCCGGTATCTCCACTACGGCATTCGTGAACATGCGATGGGTGCCGCCGGTGTCGGTATGGCACTCCACGGCGGCGTGCTCCCGGTGACCGCCACGTTCTTCGTGTTCCTCGACTACATGCGGCCATCGGTTCGTCTCGCGGCGCTGAGCCGGGCCAACGTCGTCTTCGTCTTCACCCACGACTCGGTCGGAGTCGGCGAGGACGGACCGACACACCAGCCGGTCGAGCAGCTCGCGACCCTCCGAGCGATGCCGGGTTTGCACGTGATCCGCCCGGCGGACGCCAACGAGACGATCCAGGCGTGGGCTGACGCAGTGCTCCATGACGGTCCGACGTGCCTGGTCCTCAGCCGTCAGAACATCCCGGTCACGACCGACGGTGAAGCCGTGTGCACCGGGGCGGGCATCGTGCGCACCGCCGACGGCGAGCCGCAGGTCGTGCTCGTCGGCACCGGCAGTGAAGTAGCAGTCTGTGTCGAAGCGGCTGAGCAACTCGGCGCCGACGGCGTGGCCGCCCAGGTGGTGTCGATGCCCAGTTGGGACCGGTTCGAAGCGCAAGGCGAAGCGTTCCGATCGTCGGTCTTCCCCGCCGGCGTGCCGGTGCTGTCGGTCGAGGCGGGTGTGACGATGGGGTGGGCCCGCTACGCCGACGACTCGATCGGGATCGACCGGTTCGGTGCCAGCGCACCCGGCGGCACGGTGCTGCGCGAACTCGGCATTCACGCCGACCACGTCGCCGACCGCGCCCGGGCCCTCCTCTGACCGGTGTATCAACTGGTGTCTGACACCAGTTGATACACCTTGGGGATCTGCGAGACTGCGGGCATGAGTGAGCGCCTCCACGACCTCTACACCGAACACGGTCAGTCCGCCTGGCTCGACAACCTGAAGCGGGGTTACATCACGTCCGGCCAGCTCGTCGCGATCCGCGATTCTGGCGTGCGCGGCCTCACCTCGAACCCGTCGATCTTCCAGAAGGCGATCCAGGGTTCGGCGGACTACGACGAGCAGTTCTCGTCGCTCATCGCCGACAACGCCGGCGCCGACGGCGAGATCATCGACGACTACTGGTCGCTCGTGGTGCGCGACATCCATGGTGCGTGCGACGTGTTCTCGAAGGTGTACGACCAGTCCGACGGTGTCGACGGCTACGTGTCGGTCGAAGTTGCGCCCGACCTCGCCCACGACGGACCCGGCACCGAATCGGCCGCCCGCGTCCTGCACGAGCGGATCGACCGCCGCAACCTGATGGTCAAGATCCCTGGGACCGAGGAGGGCCTGGCTCCGATCGAGCAGATGATCGCCGAGGGACGGTCGATCAACGTGACGCTGATCTTCTCACTCCCCCGCTACGCCAAGGTGATGGAGGCCTACATCGGCGGGCTCGAGCGCCTCGCCGACAACCCCGCGGCTGATCTTTCGCAGGTCGCGAGCGTGGCCAGCTTCTTCATCAGCCGTGTCGACGTCGAGGTCGACCGTCGTCTCAAGGAAATCGGCACCGACGAGGCCCTCGCCCTCCGGGGCAAGGCCGCCGTCGCCCAGGGCCAGCTCGCCTTCGACCTGTTCCGCGAGACGTTCGCCGGACCGCGCTGGGACGCGCTCACCGCCCGCGGCGCCCGTGTCCAGCGACCGCTGTGGGCCTCGACGTCGACGAAGAACCCGGACTACCCCGACACGCTGTACGTCGACACGCTGATCGGCCCCGACACGGTCAACACGTTGCCCGACAACACGCTCGAAGCGTTCGCCGACCACGGCACGCTCGCCCGCTCGGTGGACGCCGACGTGACCGAGGCGAAGCGGATCTGGGAACAGCTCGCCGTCGTCGGGGTGGACATGGAAGACGTCGCCGACCAGCTCGAGCGAGAGGGCGTCAGCAGCTTCCAGAAGGCCTTCGACGAGTTGATCACCGCTCTCGAGGCCAAGGCCGCCGACCTGCGCAACTGATGTCGGCGCTCCGGGGCACCGCCCGACCGAAAGCGAAAGTCGAGGAGAGCACCGGCTGCTAGACCGGGGGGATGCGTCGCCCAGTCGTCCTCACCGTCGCCGCAGCTCTCATCTCGGCCGCCTGCAGTGGCGGAGACTCCGACGCCGACACCTCGACCTCCACCGTCACGTCGCCACCGACGACGGTGGCCGAGGTCGACGACGCGGGTGAGGCGGCGGATTCGGTTGAGGCGGCGGATGCGACCGCCGAGGAGGTCGCTGCTTCCCCATCCGGTGACACGATGTATGAGCAGCTCGGCGCGCTCG
>JBCBDK010000614.1:0-2570 GCA_038529675.1 Actinomycetota bacterium | reverse complement strand
AACCGGGCCGCGAGGTAGCGGGCATCGTCACGGCCGAGCGCGTCGTAGAACGTGCAGTTGACCTGGTAGAGGTCGAGGTTCGATGCTGCGGCGCCGGTCGCGAGTCGGCTCGTCCCGCCGGAGCGTTCGTGGATGCCCTCGACGAGATCGTGGATCCGGCCGGGCGACAGCAGGCTCGGTCGACTCGGGTCGCGAGGGTCGACACCGACGTCGATCACGCCGATGCCGTCGTGGGTGTCCAGCACGTTGATCGAGTTGTTCGGACGCATCCCGATCCACGTCCGGAGCGGGCCGGCATCGCCGGTGAACATGGCGTCGAGCGCCAGCGGCGGCAGTGCGAAGTCGTACACGAGGTCGACCCGTTCGGCGATCTCGATCTGGTCGCGATGGTGACCGTGGATCTCGACGAGCACGGTCATCCCGCGAGCCCGCGCGGTCGCGGCGAGTCGGTCGATGAACTCATAGGTCTCGGGGATCATGAAGCACGACGTTCCCGGCCGCTTGATCGCGTAGCCGACCGCGTCGAGACGGATCAGCCGGACGCCGGTCTCGGCGAATCGGTCGAGGATCGCGAGCAGGTAGCCCCAACCGAGATCGTGTTCGACGTCGATGTCGATCTGGTTCGAGGTGAAGGTCGTCCACACCTCACGCTCCGAGCCGTCGGCGAACTGCACGGTCGAGAACGGCGAGGTCGGCCGAGGTCGGTAGATGGCCTCCACCTCCTCGTCGGTCGGCCGGCGTCCGAACACCCGCTGCGGCGTGAGGAACATCTCGGCGGTGGCGCCGCCGCGCGGGTCGGCGACCCACGCCTGGAACGGCGCCGACTCCGCCGAGACGTGGTTGACGATGAGGTCGGCCATCACGGTGTAACGCTCGCCGAGCACAGCGACGTCGTGCCACGTGCCGAGCCTCGGGTCGACGGTGGTGTGGTCGGTCGGGTCGAATCCGGCGTCGGCACCGTCGATGGGTACGTAGAACGGAAGGAGGTGCACCCCGCCGAAGGCGTCGGCCAACGGTCCGTCCAGCAGTTCGCCGACGCCGGCGATGTCGCCGGCCAGCCGGTCGGCGTAGGTGATGAGCTGCGGAGCGGTGGCAGATCGGGTGGACGGCATCCCCGCCGAACGTATCGGGTCGCCATCACCCGCCGTCGGCGACTCCGGATCCTGCTGCTTCTCCGGAGGACTCAGTCGGATGCACGACGATCTTGGCTCGGGTGTGTCCGGTCGCGATCTCTGCGAGTCCGTCGGCGACGCCGTCGATCCCGACGACGCGATCGATCGCCGGTCGAATCGCACCGGAGTCGATCATCTGTATCAGCCGCTCGAGATCGTCGGCGCTCGCCTCTGCGACGAAGCTGGTGAACGCAGCCGATCGGAACAGGAACGAGAGGCGAGTGGTGAGCATGTGGCGGATCGGCCCGAGCAGCCGGCTCGACTTCGGGCCGGTCGTCAGGACGACTCGGCCACTGCCGGTCAGCATGCGCGCCAGTGTGCGCGCAGGGCGGTTGCCGACGTTGTCGAAGACGACATCGAAGCGTTCGCCCGTCCGTTCGACCTCGTCGGCGACGTCGGCCTGGGTGTAGTCGATGACGTGGTCTGCGCCGAGCGCCCGCACCATCTCGACGTTGCGGCCGCTGCACACCGCCGTCACATGGGCGCCGGCGGCGGCGGCGATCTGCACTGCGAAGGTGCCGACACCACCCGCCGCCCCGTTGACGAGCACTCGCTCGCCTGCCCGCAACCCGGCGTGCTTCAGGAGCCCCTGGATCGCGGTCAACCCGGCGACGGGTGTCGATGCGGCGTCGTCGATCGACACCGTCGTGGGCCGCAACGTCATGCCGGCCGTCGTCGTGGCGACGAACCGTGCGCAACCCCCACCGTTGACGAGGGCGACCACGTCGTCGCCGACCGAGAACCCCGTGACGTCGCTGCCGGTTGCGACGACCGTGCCGGCGACGTCTGCACCCACGATCGACCGTTGCGGCGTCCGGAATCCGGACATGAGCCGGAGCGGGTACGGCGTGCCGGTGACGTAGTGGTGATCGATTGCGTTGAGCGAGGATGCGGCGACCTCGATGAGTACCTCGTCGGCGGTGGGCTGTGGCACGTCGACGTCGCGCAACTCGATCACGTCGACGGCGTCGCCGTAGCGAGCGTGCGTTGCAGCGCGCATGGTCGTGGGTCGGCCGGCGACGGCCGACCCGACGCCGGCATCGTGCTGCGTGGTGGAGGACGTGGTGGGCGACATGGCGGGCTCCTTGCGGGGGGTCGAGTTGATGCGTCCGGGTTGGGAACGCTCGGTGCCGTACGTCTGGCCTCGGTCAGGCGCCGGCTGAGTCGGGACCGGACGTACGGTGTACGTGCAACAGTGTCGTACGTACGGTGTACGTTGTCAACCGTGTCGGATCGGAAACCGTTGACGAGAGACGCAGTGATCGACGCCGCCATCGAGATGGCGGACCACGACGGTCTCGACTCGTTGTCGATGCGACGTGGTTGTAGAGCGACATCACCTTGAAGTCGAGTGCATCAGCCAGCCGTCGCATCGACAACGAGTCGAGACCGTCGTGG
>JBCBDK010000613.1:0-2572 GCA_038529675.1 Actinomycetota bacterium | reverse complement strand
CCGGCCGGTACTCGCTCTGGTCGGAGATCGTCGGCCCGTTCAGGACGAGGACGTACTCGACGTCGCCGCCACCTTCGATCGGCACGTAGCCAGCGAGCGCCTTCACGGCCGGTGGGTCCTCGTTGAACGGTGGATTGTTCAGCGTGCCGGTCTTGCCGCGCAGACGGCCGGCGACGGGATGATCGACGAATGCATCGGCGAGCGTCCCGGTCTGGCCGGCCACGGCGAGGCCACTGCCGATCGTTCCCGACGCCTCGTCGCGTTGCAAGACGTCGAGCAACGCCGAGCAGGTCAGCCGGTTGTCGAGGCTCAGGCCGCTGCCGTCGGCCAACACGAGTGCGGTCGGGTCCACACCCCATGCGGCGAGTCGTTCGGACATCACGGCGAGGCCGGCCTCGCGTGTACCGGCACCGCCGGCCTCCACGCCCAGCTCCTTCACCAGCAACTCGGCGGTGTTGTTGTCGCTGTTGGTCAGCAGTTCCTCGACGACCTTGCCGAGCTCGACCGAATCGATCGACGCGATGGTCGCGGCATCGACCGGCGCGACGCCGGCGACCGGTGCACCGCCGATCGTCACCCCGCGATCGCGGAGCAAGCGCGCGAACTCCCGCGCGGCGCCGGCGTTCGGATCTGCCGCGCGCTGCTCCTCGCCGAGAACTCGCGCGTCGTTCACGAGCAGGGCGTCGTACGGCCCTGCTTCGAGGCCTGCCACCCCCGGGCCCCAGCCGGGGGCGAAGAACTCATCGTCGTAACGCGACCCGTCGCCGACGACGTCGCCGCGGACCTCGGTGACGCCCGCAGCGACGACCGCGTCGGCGAGGGCGTCGAGCGACGTCTCGTTGAACACCGGCTGGCGCTCGAGGTTCGAGGTCGGGTACCACGACGAGCTCAAGAGCGGATCGCCTCCACCGACGAGCGCGAGGTCGCCGTCGATCACCCCGCCGACCGGGGGGTTGGGGGCCACCACGTCGGTCGTGAACCGGTGGCTCGGGCCCAGCAGGTCGAGCGCCACCGCGGCGACCACGAGTTTGATGTTGCTCGCTGGGATCACCCCGACGTCCGGATTCTGCGCGCCCATGTCCACGCCGCCGACCGAGACGGCAACGCAGCTCCGCTCATTGAGGGTGCCGAGGAAGCCCGCCACGTCGGCTCGGAACCGGGCTTCGTTCAGCTCGAAAGCGAGCGGAGCCGGGAGGCGACGGAGGGTTGCGAATGCGTTCGGAAGCGGGTCCGGAGGGATCGGTGGAGCGACGAGCGTGGTCGAAGGCGCCGGGGCCGCGTCGGCGGCGGGAATCTGTTCGTCGGCCCAGCGGTGGAGGACGAGCAGGCCGAGTGCCGGTGCGAGCGCGATGACCCCGAGCACCGTGAAGGCGAGCGCACCGCCGCGTCGACGCGGCCGCGCTCGGGCCGACGCACCGGGGTGACCGTACGCGCGCGGATCGGTCACGACGGACGGGCGCGTCGGAACTCGACGTGTCGGACGAGGTGACCGAGTGCTGCGGCGGCGCGCTCGCCGCTCGGATAGCAGAGTCGACCGGTCGATCGGACCGCCGCTGGCCCGGCGTTGTCGGGGTCGGCGACGGCCAGCTCGGTTGCGGTGAGGATCGGCTTGCCCGTTCGCAGGCTGAGCTCGTGCGCGGCCTCGGCGAAGCGCGTGTCCTGGCGCTCGTGGTACTCGACGATCCGCTCGATGCCGTGATCTGGGTAGAACCGTCCGGCGCGCATCATCCGGGCCTGATTCGACTGGATCCCGATGCCGAGGTAGATGACCGAGTGCACGTCGGGATGGTTCGCGACGAGCTCCATCACCTCCGGGATCGTGTCGCGGGTCTCGCCGCCGGCGCAGTCGATCGGGTTGTTGCGGCTCCAGCGGGGCGGCAGCTTCTCGTCGATCTTCGCGAGGAGGTCGTCGGGGAGCTCGAGCAGATCGAGATGGCGGTCGCGGGTGATGGCGTCGGCCGTGACCACGCCCCAGCCGCCGACGGTGGTGAGCACCGCGACGTTCGGCCCCGCTGGGAGTGGTTGGGTGGCGAAGGTGGCGGCAGCCTCGAACGCTTCCTCGATCGACGGCGCACGGGTGATGCCTGCAGCTCTGCAGGCGCCGTCGAACACCTTGTCGTCGGCGGCGAGCGCACCGGTGTGGCTCGCCGCTGCGGCGGCGCCCCCTTCGGTCGCTCCGCCTTTGACGAGCACGAGCGGCTTCTTGGCTGCGGCGACCGCCAGGCGGCCCATCAGGCCTTTGCCGTCGGTGATGCCCTCGACGTAGGCGAGTCCGACGGCGGTCGCCGGGTCGTCCGCGTAGAAGTCGAGGTAGTCCGCCACACCCACGGCGGCTGCGTTCCCGGCAGACACCGCTCGGCTGATGCCGACGCCGGTTGCCTTGGCGTGGTTCATGAAGCTGGAGACGAAGTTGCCCGACTGGCTGGCGACGCCGATCTTGCCGGCCGGTGGATACGGGGCGACGATCTGGACGCACATGTCGACCGGCGTCGACACGACGCCCTGCCCGTTCGGTCCGGCGAGCAGGATGCCGAGTTCGTCGGCGAGCGCGACGAGCTCGGACTGGGCTCGC